>VAZR01000192.1 GCA_005888515.1 Alphaproteobacteria bacterium
CGATCTCGGGGTCAAGAACCTGGCGGCGAGCAATTACGCCGCGATCCCGTTGATGTACTTCATCGATCTCTTGCCGTTGACGCTCGGGTTTGGAATCCTGCTGTTCGGTGGGATCAGGCTCGGCGTCTGGCGGCCGGCAACGGCTCGCTGAAACAGCTGAGCGCCAGGGGAGCGGCAGGGGCTGGCGGTGCAACTCGCGCGGATCCTCTCGGCGTATATCGCCCGCCAATTCTTCGCCTGGTTCGCCGGCGTTTTCGGCACGATGGTCGCGGTGACCTTTCTGCTCGACTATCTCGAGCTGCTGCGCCGCGGCGGCGGCCGGGCGCAGGCGAATTGGGGGGTCCTCTTAGAGATGGCGGCGCTGAAGCTGCCGCACACCGCGCAGGAGGTCATGCCGTTCGCGATCCTGTTCGGCACAATGCTGGCGTTCTGGCGACTGACTCGCAGCAACGAGCTGGTGGTGGCCCGTGCCGCCGGCGTTTCGGTCTGGCAATTCCTGATGCCGGCGATTCTGGTCGCATTGATCGTCGGGGTTGTCGCGGTCACGGTGTTCAATCCGATCGCCTCGACGATGGAGGCACGCTTCGAAAAGCTCGACAACCGCATCCTGCGCCAGAGCGCCGACCCGACGATGTTGTCGCAGCGCGGCTTGTGGCTGCGGCAGAGCGACGCGGCGGACGGCCAGATCCTGATCCACGGCGAAAGGCGGGTGGCGCCCGAATTGCTGCTCGACAAGGTTACCGTGTTCTTCATCGATCGCCTGATGGCGTTCACCTCGCGCATCGAGGCGAAGTCGGCGCGGCTCGAAAACGGCTCCTGGCTCGTCGAGGAGGGCCAGCGCTTTCGCCCAAACGAGGCGGCTGAGCCGTTCGGCCAGCTGCGCCTGCCGACCAAGCTGACCACCGCCAAGATCGACGGCTGCACTTCAATGTGCTCTTGGCGCGCCCTTTCCTGTTTTGCGCGATGGTGCTGGTGGCGGCGACCTTCAGCCTACGGATGCAGCGGCGCGGTGGTGCGACGCTGATGATCGTCAGCGGCGTCGCGGCCGGCTTACTGTTGTATTTTCTGTCCGACATCGTCTTTGCGCTCGGTCTGGCGGCGAAGATCCCGGTTCTGCTGGCCGCCTGGACTCCGACTGGCGTAAGCATGATCTTTGGCGCTTCGATGCTGCTGCATCTCGAAGATGGATGAGCAGAAGCTTTTGATTTGACACGGCTGCCAAAGGACATTCTCCGATAGGTTGAGGCAAGTTCCCCGAGAAGCTTCCGCAGAGGCGCAACGCGACGGATGACAGGTTTCCTCAGACCTGCGGCACCGCACATGGCGACGAGACGCGCCGGGCTCTCGCTGATCGTCCTGGTCGTCGGCCTGTTGTCCGCCGCCGTCCCGGCGCTGGCGCAGCTCGCGGCGGGGGGGCATCGGCCGGAGCGCAACGCGCCGGTCTTGTTCCAGGCCGACGAAGTGCAATACGACGAGCAGCTCGGCCTGACCGTCGCCAGAGGGCATGTCGAGATCTCGCAGGGCGGGGAAATCCTGCTGGCAGATACGGTCAGCTACAACCAGCGCACCGATACCGTCACGGCCTCTGGCCATGTGAGCCTGTTGATGCCGACCGGCGAGATCGCTTTTGCCGATTTCATGGAATTGCGCGACTCGATGAACAACGCGTTCGCGCAAAATGTGCGGATGCTGCTCGCCGACCGCTCGCGGCTCGCGGCCAATACGGCTCGGCGCATCGCCGGCAACCGCTTCGAATTGCGGCGCGGCGTCTATTCGCCCTGCGATCTATGCCGCGACAATCCAAGCGCGCCGCCGGCCTGGCAATTAAAGGCGCGCGAGATCAGCGATGACAAGGAATACAAGCTGATCGAGTTCCGCGACGTCGTGATGGAAATCGACGGCTGGCCGGTGTTCTACGCACCGTACCTGTCGCAGCCCGAGCCTGGGGTAAAGCGCGCCAGCGGGTTTATGATGCCGAGCTTCGGGAACTCGAACACCGTCGGTTTTCACGCGACGATCCCGTATTTCTGGGCAATCGATCGGGACAAGGACCTGACCTTGACGCCGCGTTTCATGACCCGCGGCGGCGAGCTGTTGGCGGCGGAATACCGCGAGCGGTTCGGCAACGGCATCCTCGGGGCGGTGGCGAGTGTCAATCACAGCAATGCCGGCGAGAACGGCGATACCAGCACCAGCAAGCGGTGGCGCGGTCATGTCGACGCGGGGGGCGTCTGGGACCTCGACGAGACTTATCGCACGGGGTTCCAGCTGCAGCGCGTCTCCGACCTGACATACCTGCAGCGGTTCGGTTTCACCTTGCCGTTACTCAATGCGATGATTTCCCGCGGCTATCTCGAAGGGTTCGAGCCGCGCGCCGGCACCGACATCAACGCCTATGTGTTTCAACCGCTGACGCCGGGCCTCAGCGATGCACCGCAGCCGATCGTCCTGCCGGTAGCCAATCGCTTTTGGCAAAGTGAACCCGACGGCTGGGGCGGAAGATGGAAGCTCAATGCCAATTTGCTCAACATCATGCGCCAAGTCGGCACGCAGACCCGCCGTCTCTCGCTCGGCAGCGAATGGGACAAGAATTTTCGTGACGGGATCGGCGGCCAATACCGTTTTAGCGCCAGCCTGCGCGGCGACGCCTATTCGGTCAACGGTTTGAACCCGAAATCGAACCCCGATCTGCCGAGCGCCTTCTTCTCGCAAAACGGCATGCCGGCGATCGACCCGATCAGCACCAACTTCTTGACCGGCCGGTTCTTCCCGCAACTCGGGCTGACCTGGAGCTACCCGCTGATCAATCGTTTCAGCGATACGACCGCGATCATCGAGCCGATCGCCGGCGCCTATGTCGCGCCGTCGAGCGGCAACAGCCACCGGATTCCCAATGAGGACAGCCTCGGTTACGAATTCCGCGCCTTCAACCTGTTCCGGCCCGACCGGTTGGCCGGCTACGACGTCCTCGATACCGGGCAGCGCGTCGATTACGGCCTGAGGCTCGGCGTCTATAATAAGGGTGCGGGCTATTACCGCATGCTGATCGGGCAGAGCTACCGCGCCCAGAACAACCTGTTCCTGCCGCCGAGCTCCGGTGCGGCGGAGCGGCTGTCGGACATCGTCGGCAATATCGTGCTGGCGCCGAGCTCTTATCTCGATCTGGTCTACCGCTTCCGGTTCGACAAACGGAGCCTGAGCACCCAAACGCAGGAGGTCGGGCTCAATGGCGGGCCGCAAAGCTTGCGGATCGGCGGATCGTTCCTGTTGGTTGCGCCGCAGACGCAAAGCGATCTGATCACCAATCTCGCCGCCGGGCAGAACATTCTCTACGGCAAGCGCGAGCAGGTGATGTTCAACGCGACGGCCAAGCTCACCCGCTATTGGTCGCTGACCGGCAGCGAGACGCTGAACCTGACGAACTCGACCAATTTCGTGAACGGCGTGCCGACGCCGCAATCAAACAGCGTCAGCCTTTATGCGACGCTGGCGGGGATCTATCAGGACGAGTGCATGGCGTTTATCGCCTCCGTGACCCAATCCGGGATCCGGACCGGCGACGTTACGCCGGGCATCTCCGTCATGTTCAGCATCGTCTTCAAGAATCTCGGCGAGATCGGCGGGAACGTGCTATCGACGCAAGGCGGCCTGTTCTAGGCCGTGCCTTGCTCGGATTGGCTTCGGAAAATCGCCGTGGCCGGTGCAGGCGGAGGCGCGGTTCAGCGCCTGCGGCGGCGTCTGCGTCGTTCTCGCGACGGTGATCGAGGCTCCGCGGTCGAGGCGCGGCCAGCGCCGCGCCATCGCTTCAAGCCATCGCGGGCCTGTCGAGCCGGTGTGGCGGCGGCGCCTAACTCAGCGCGGCAGGCGGGGCAGATCGGGTATATCAAGGCTGCGGCAACGTCAGCGACGCGGCGATCATCACAACGAGAAAGATCACCAGCGGCACCGAAATCAAAAACCACTCGTCCTGCTGCATCGGCGGTTCCCCCCAAACCAGAGCTCGAGACTTCCCCCAAACCACAGAGTAGAACATGTGAAGGTGAAACGTTAATCCTCAGCTAACACCCTGCGGATTATTGCTAGACTGCTTGGCAAAAGTCGTGCGGCGGATATGACGCGCGGCGGCAGAGATCGAACGCCGCGTGCGGCAGAAAAACTGGTGAATGCAACCGCCACCAATTAGCAAACTTTTAACGGTATCGCGGGCTTCTCTGCGCATCAGACAACAGAATCGATCCGACGATGGCGTGGGGTAACGAACGGACGGTATCCCGAATCGTCGGATTCTTCCGGGACGCCGAGTGGCTGACACTCGAACGTGTGCGGGTCTATGCGATCACGGTGATCGCCGTATCGGTTGGCAGTATTGTCTACACCTTTGCCGGCCATGGTTTTGACGATCCCGCAGGCCACGCGGTCGGCACCGATTTCGTCAGCTTTTGGACGGTTTCGTGGGCCCTCCTCAACGGGCATCAGAACGCGGTCTACGACCCCACAGCGCTGGCTGCATTGGAACAGACCGTAATCCCGCGCAGCGCGGCGGCGTTCTATGCTTGGCAATATCCGCCGATCGCTCTGCTGCTCGTCTATCCGCTGGCGCTGCTGCCTTATCTGGCGGCACTCGGTGTTTGGCTCGCCGGCGGATTCCTCTGCTATCTGAGCGCGTTGTGGCGCATCGTGCCGCGGGCGCTGACGCTGTTGCTTGGGCTTGGGTTCCCGGCCGTCCTGCTGACGGTCACGCACGGGCAAAAC
>VAZR01000193.1 GCA_005888515.1 Alphaproteobacteria bacterium
CGGCGCGCCCGCCCGCCGCGCGCCGAAGAAGCGGCGGAAGCGGTCGAGCCCCAGCGGGTTGCGCCCGAGATTGCAGGAGCGGAACTCGATCGTGTCGATCGTCTTGAACTGGAGCTTCAACAGCGCCTCGCGGATCCGCAGACTCTGCGCCGCGGTGATCCCCATGATCTGCTGGTCGCGCGGGCTGAGTTCCGGGCCGCCCGCCGAAAGATCGAGCAAGCGCTGCACGTCGAAATGCGAGGTGCCGAGCTTTCCCTGCCCCGGCACCAGCTTCAGCCACAGGCCGGAGCCGTCATCGGCGCCGTGGATGATCAGGATGAAATTGCTGTGCGGCGAGGCGGCGATCATCTCGAACAGCCGGACGAAGCTGGCATCGGCGGCCGGGATCATATCGACCTGCGCCGCTGTCAGCGGGATCGGCGGCAGGAAGTTGAACTGCCGGAACCACGCCCTGATCAGGCTGTCCAAGACGGGCCCGAGCCCGACCGCGATGACATGCGCCGGCGCCGCCATGACCCACCTCCCCCGCCGCTATTATGTCCACGGCTGTTATGAACAATGCGGGATACCGCGGACCCATCGTACAACCCAGCATCCGGCGCGGCGAGCGACGCCTGGGCCGCGCGGCTGAATCTCACTGCCTCACTGCCTCATTGTTTAAAATCATCTTGGCGGATTGCGCTTGGCTTATCCGCGCTACGGGTTGCGTCTGGTTGTCATTGCGAGCGAAGCGAAGCAATCTCCTGGTGGATTGGGCTTAATCCGAGGGGGATTGCTTCGTCGCTTCGCTCCTCGCAATGACAGCATGGGGGAATGAACGGCGATGGTCACTCTGGAGCTGATGCGGAAGATTTCGGCGGCGTTCAACAGCCGCGATGTCGAGCGGATCGTCGATTGCTTTGCCGAGGGCGCGACGTTTTGTCTGGCGCGCGGACCCGAGCCGGTTGGCCGCACGCTGAAGGGCAAGACGGCGATCCGCCAGGCGCTCAGCGACCGCTTCACGCAGATCCCCGACATGCGATGGGAAGGCCAGGACTATATCCTGGCCGGCGATCACGCGGTGTCATTGTGGATCGTGCGCGGCAAGGGGGCGGATGGCGAGGAGCTGAACTACCAGGGCTGCGACATCTACCGCTTCGAGGGCGACAAGATCATCGACAAGAACACGTTCTGGAAAATCGTCGAGCACAAGGAGCGGTTGTAGCGGCTGGGCGCGTAGGGCGGGTGGAGCGCAGCGCAACCCGCCATATGATTTTTGAACAATGAGACAGCGAGGCAGTGAGATTTCAGCGGCGCGGCAATCTCGTTGTCTCACTGTCTCATTGTGAAGCCATTGATGGGCTTCGCTGCGCTCAGCCCATCCTACGATTCCACGATTTCCTACTCAGTCGCGCGCGACGCACATCGCAATTCCCATGCCGCCGCCGATGCACAACGTCGCCAGGCCCTTTTTGGCGTCACGTTTCTGCATTTCGTGGAGCAGGGTCACGAGAATGCGCGTGCCGGAAGCGCCGATCGGGTGGCCGAGCGCGATCGCGCCGCCATTGACGTTGACCTTGTCGGGATCCCAGCCGAGATCCCGGTTGACGGCGCAGGCCTGGGCGGCAAACGCCTCGTTGGCCTCGACGAGATCGAGATCCTTGGCCGACCAGCCGGCCTTCTTCAGCGCCAGGCGGCTCGCCGGGATCGGCCCCGTCCCCATGATCGCCGGGTCGACACCCGCGGTGGCCCAGGAAACGATGCGGGCGAGCGGCTTGAGCCCGCGCCTGTCGGCTTCGGCCGCGGTCATCAGCACCACCGCGGCGGCACCGTCGTTGATGCCGGAGGCGTTGCCGGCGGTCACCGTGCCGTTCTTGTCGAAGGCCGGGCGCAGCTTCGCCAATACCTCAACGGTGGTGCCGTGCTTGGGATGTTCGTCGGTATCGACGACCGTGTCGCCGCGCCGGCTGGCAACCGTCACCGGCACGATCTCGTCCTTGAACCTGCCAGCCTGCTGCGCCGCCTCGGCCTTGGCCTGCGAGCGGGCGGCGAATTCGTCCTGCTGCTCACGGGTGATCTGCCAGCGCTGTGCGACGTTCTCCGCCGTATTGCCCATGTGGTAGCCGTTGAAGACATCCCACAGCCCGTCCTTGATCATCGTATCGACGAGCTGCCCGTCGCCCATCCTGACGCCGTTGCGCAGATGAATGCAGTGCGGCGCCAGGCTCATGCTCTCCTGACCGCCGGCGACGACGATCTCGGAATCGCCGTTGCGGATCGCCTGAAAACCGAGCGCGACGGTGCGCAGCCCCGAACCGCACACCTGATTGACCGAATACGCGGTGGTCTCGACCGGGATGCCGGCGCCGATCGACGCCTGCCGGGCCGGGTTCATGCCCTCGCCAGCGGCCAGGATCTGGCCGAGGATCACCTCCGACACGTCGTTGGGCGCGACATTGGCGCGGCGCAGAACCTCGGCAATCGCGATCTCGCCCAGCTTGTGCGCCGGCAGGCTGGCCAAGCCGCCACTGAAGGCGCCGATCGGCGTACGCACAGCGCTGGCGATCACGATGTCGGTGTCGGGCATTGGGGGGCTCCTCGGGGGTTGCGGCCGGGCTGCAATCTATGTGGGCAAGCGCCGCAAATCTAAAAGCCGAGATCGGCCGAAGTCCAGCCGACGACGTTTGATGCGGCAGTGCTTGGGGCCTCCGATGTCAGGCCCACTCAGATCGTTATACCGGCTAGGGCCGGGATCGGCCTTTCAGCAACTCGGGAACGGATAAGCGGGTCCCGGCCTTCGCCGGGACGACAAATTTTGCAGTGGCAGGCCGCGCAATCGTCAGGAGGCGGGGCGGCTTGAGGCTGAGGCCGTGTCGCCGGCGTGGGTCGGCTCGAAGAGGCCGCCGCTCATGCCGACCGCGATGATGCCGGCGACGATCAGCACGATGCCGAGCCAACGCGCGCCAGATATCGGCTCCCCGAGAAACCAGGCCGATGCAACGATGACGGCGACGAACTGAAATGCCGCAAATGACTGCGCGACATTCAGCGGCATCCATTGCAGCACGATCGAGTAGATGACCACCGCGGCGGCGAATACCGCAATCCCGGCGCAGCTTTGCCAGGCAAGGATACCGAACAGCGGCCGATCCGCGAGCGGCACCGACGCGCCGAGCTTCATGAAGATGTTGCCGACGACCGTGCAGGCGATCATCAGGGCAAAGGCAAGGACGATGCGCATGCTTTTGTTCCGCTACGATCTACCGCCCAGCAGCATCTGCAACCGGCTTGGTGCCGATCGCCGACCACGACATCTCATTGACCCAGTTGAGTTTGATGTCGGAGAGCCCGGCCTCGCGGAGCAACGCTTCGACGGTCGCGCGCGGCCAATAATGCGCGATCTTGGGCAGCATCTGATCGAACACGATCGAGCGGATATGCGGAAAGGCGAGCCGGCGGAGCAATTCGAAATAACCGATCCGCCCCATCCCAAGCCGCAAGGCGATCCACAGCGCCACCGACGGATACAGTGACAGATGATGCACCAATGCAATCGGCATCCGGCTGAACAGCGCCCGGCGCAGCGGATCGAAAAACCGCACGATCCATTCGTTGTTCTCGTAGCCGTAGACCCAGATCAGCACATGGCCGCCCGGCTTTGCGGCGCGCGCCATCTGCGCGATCGCGCGCTCGGGAAATTGCAGATGATGGATGACGCCGATCGAGAACACGAGGTCGTAAGCAGCGCTCTCATCGATTTCGTATGCGCTTTTCTTCTCGACGGATACTGCCGGAAACGGCGCGAGGTTGCGCCGCGCCACCGCGAGTGACGAATCGTCGACATCGATCGCCTTGCCGCCGGCCGCGCCGTAGGTCATCGGCCAATAGCTGTTGCGCCCGGTGCCGCAGCCGACATCGAGAAAGCATTTGCCGCGCCAATCCTCCGGGCCAAGATGTACCGTCCAGCGGCGGAACTGCTCCTCGTATTCGGGGCGCATGTCGGCGTAGCGGTGCCATTCATAGCCGAACCGGTCCGGCGAGCCGGCAGATAGGACGTGGGTCATACCGCTCCTTCCGTTGGCGATTGATCGCCTCGCTGCACATCAGGCTTCACCGCGCAGCCCACCACCTGCAAGCCGGCGCGCTGCATCAGGGGCCAATGCAACACCCATTCATCGAAAGCGGCGGCGAGTCGCGTCAGGCGACGGATGCCGGGGAGAAAGCGGAAGGCTCGATTGAAGATCAGGACATCGCTGTTCATCAGCAGGCAGAAGCCGAGAAATCCGTGCCGTCGATAATTGCGCACCTCGAAGCCGACCGATTGCAGGACCGGCACGGTCTCCGCTTCGAGCAACGGCCGCTCGGTCGTGTGATCGAGCTCCGAGGACAGGCGGTAGATGATGGCGCGGAGGGCGCGCCACAGGACAAAATCGCTGCACGGCTCGCGGAAGAAAAAACGGCCGCCGGGTTTCAACACGCGGAAGATTTCGGAAAACAGCGCGCAGCGATAATTGACGTGATGAATGCCGCCAAGGATGAAGACCGAGTCGAAAACCGCGTCGGCCAGCGGCAAACGCGTCGCGTCGCCTTGGACGAGCACGATGTTCGGGGCGGCCTCGTAGTCTGCGAGCCCGGCTTCCAGCATGTTCTGCGAGATATCGACGCCGATCGCGCGCTCGGCGCGGTTCCCGACCAGCTGCAATGCCTCGCCGCGCCCGCAGCAGATTTCGGCGATCGTGCCGAGATCGCCCGGCCCGACGACCCGCAGCAGCGCGCTGTCGAGAGAGGCGGCGTATTCGATCGTGTGGGGATATTGTAGATGCGCAATGTAATTGGCGGCGATGCGGTCGTAATGAGCGCGCTGTCTCTCGGCATCGGACGAGGCGGCGTGTTCGGCGAAGAGGGGCAGCCCGGCTGCGCTGAGCCGGTAGGCATGCTCTCGCGCGGGCGTGACCAGCGCATCCTGCTCGATCAGCAGCGGTTGGCCGGTCGCCGGACACCGCAGAAGATCGAGCGCCGCTTCGAGCTTCCGCAGCTGGCCTTTTGTTTCAGCTGCTGCGCGATCGCCGATATCAAGAAGTGCGGCGCCGTCCATCACGCGGCAACCTTCTCGCGATAATCGGTCGTCAGGGTTGCGGCCGTATGCTGCAGGCTTAGCCAGGTCCACAGAAAGAGCCGGTGATCGGCGCGACCGGCGCGATGCTCGTCCCAGGCGCGCCGCACCCAAGCGGGCCGCACGCCGTCGATCGGCCGGAGCGGCGGCTCGGCGGGTACGCTGCGAAGCCATTTGGCGAGCGGGATGCCAAAGCCTTTCTTTTTGCGCTCGACGATCGCCTTCGGCAGCAAGCGTCGCGCGACCTGCTTCAACAGGTACTTCCGTTCGCCGTTGCGCAGCTTGAAATGGTTCGGCAGACGCCGGCAGAACTCGACAAGATCGTTGTCGAGAAACACCGCTCGGGTCTCCAGCGAGACCATCATCGCGGCGCGATCGACTTTGGTCAGGATGTCGTCTTGCAGATAGAAGGTCGTGAAGAATTCGAGCGCGCGGTCGACCACAGGCTTGCTCTCGCCGCTGTCCCATAGCGCGATCGCCTCGTCGTAGACCTCCTCGACCCGCAACGGAGCTTCGATGATTTCCGCGAGATCGCGCGGTTCGAGCGGCGACATCCAGACCGGCAGACGAATGCTGGCCGGATATGACAGCCCCATCAGGCTGCGGCGCAACTTAAAATCGAGACTCATATTTGCCTGCGAAATCGGCAGCATCGCCGCGAGCTTGCGCAGGCTCTGGTGGCCGCTCGCCGGCACAAAGCGGGAATAGAGCTCGGCCGGCTTTAGCGCCAGGAACGGGTCGTAGCCGGCGAACAGCTCGTCGCCGCCATCGCCGGAGAGCGCCACCGTCACATGCTCGCGCGCGAAACCGCAAAGCATCGCGGTGGGCAGGATCGAAGCATCGCCGAGCGGCTCGTCGAGTCGCGACAGGACCGATGGGATCAGCTCACGCGCCCCATCCATCGCCAGCATCCGCTGATGATGCTGCGAGCCGAGATGGGCGGCGACGGTGCTGGCGTAAGCGCTCTCATCGAAGGACGGCTCGGTGAAACCGATCGTGAACGTGTCAAAGCGGTCGTTCGGCCGCGCCGCCACGAGTGCGGCGAGCACCAGGCTGGAATCGAGGCCGCCCGACAGAAACACCCCGAGGGGCACATCGCTCATCAGCCGACGCTCGGCCGCCTGTCCGAGCAGCGCGGTGAGCTCGTCGATCAGACGCGGCTCGGCGTCGACACCCAGGCCGTCGTCCGGCTCGATCCGAAAGCGCCAGTAGGGACGCACAGATAGGGTCGCATCGGCGAGATCGAAGCGCAGCCAATGCCCGCCCGGCAGTTTGCGGGTGCCCTGCAACAGCGCGTGCGGCGCCGGTATGTAGCCGTAGGCGAACAGCTTCTGTAGCGCGCGCTGGTCCAAGGAGCGCGATACATCGGGATGGCAGGCGAGAGCGGAGAGCTCGCTGGCGAAGGCGAAGAGTCCCCGCTGGGGGGCGGTATAATAGAGCGGTTTCTCGCCGAACCGGTCGCGCGCCAGAAACAGACAGGCGCGGCGCCGGTCATAGATCGCGAACGCGAACATGCCATTGAGGCGCAGCGGCAGATCCTCGCCCCACTCCTCCCAGCCATGGACGAGGATCTCGGTATCGGAGTGATGCGAGGCAAAGCGGTGGCCGCAGCGTATCAGCCGCTGACGCAGCTCGGCATGATTGTAGAGCTCGCCGTTGAAGACGACGCCGACCTGGCCGTCCTCGTTCCACATCGGCTGGTCGCCGGCGGCGAGATCGACGATCGCGAGTCTGCGGTGACCGAGGAAGACGTGCCGCAGCTCATCGACATAAAAGCCGTCGCCGTCCGGGCCGCGATGCGCCAGAGCAGCGGTCATCCGATCCAGATCGATCCGGCTGCCCCGGCCCGCGAATCCGGCCAGCCCGCACATCCGATCAGGCCGCGTTATCGAAATTGACGGTGTTGCGGATGTGGTAGGGCAGACGCCCCTGCGATTCGAAATAGGTGCGCACCATGATCTCGGCGAGCACACCCATCAGCAATACCACAACCCCCAGCATGAATAGCATCGCCGATAGCACCGGCAGCGGCGTCTGGATCATCGTGACGCCTTCGACAAACTTCAGATACAGCATAGAGATGAAGGCGATGCCGGAGATCAACATGAACAGCGCTGCGACACCGCCGAACACGTAGATCGGCTTGACCAGATAGCCGGAGAAAA
Source organism: Alphaproteobacteria bacterium (assembly GCA_005888515.1). GTDB lineage: Bacteria > Pseudomonadota > Alphaproteobacteria > ATCC43930 > CGMCC-115725 > DATARH01. The sequence continues at coordinate 7,258 of VAZR01000193.1, forward strand.
ACTTTACGACC
>VAZR01000143.1 GCA_005888515.1 Alphaproteobacteria bacterium
GTCTGCGGCGCCTCGACAAAGCCGACATCGGCGCCGGCTTCGAGATAGGCGTTGACCCGGTCGATCGCCGCCTCGAGCCCCTCGATCGCGCGCGCATCCGAGCGGGCGATGATGACCATCTCGGCATCCCGCCTCGTATCGGCCGCGGCCTTGATCTTGCCGACCATCTCGGCCCGGCTGATCACTTCCTTGCCTTCGTAATGGCCGCATTTCTTCGGGCTGACCTGGTCCTCGATATGGAACCCGGCGACCCCGGTCTTTTCGTATTCGCGGACGGTGCGGATCACGTTGATGGCGTTGCCGTAGCCGGTATCGGCATCGGCGATGACCGGGATCCCGACCGCCTCGACGGTGCGGCCGATGAACTGCACGTTCTCGGTCAGGCTCAACAAGCCGAGATCGGGATAGCCGCTGGCGCGCGAATAGCCGCCGCCGGTCAGATAGACCGCCGCGAAGCCGGCCGCCTCGACGAGCCGCGCGGTCAGCGTGTCGTAGGCGCCCGGCACCATCGTGTAGCCGGTTTTGCCGATCAGCCGCCGCAATTCCTGGCGTGGCGTCATGCGGGTCTCTCCTTCAGCAATGCGGGGAACAAATTGTTAAGCAAAATAGGGACAGGATGGCGCAAGGATTTTCAAGACGGCGTATTCGCATGAAACGACTTGCTGTTGCGCTCCTGTTGGGCTTTGCCGCGCTGCCCGGGGCCGTGCGGGCGGACGAAACCGCTGGCTGCGGCCTAGCTTCGGGGCTGCTTCTGGCGCAACCCGAGGGCAGCGTTCTGATCGGCTGCGCGGGCGGCATCACCGAAGCCTTTGGCGGGCAGCTGGCCGACATCTTGACGCGTGTCGTGCAGAACCGGCTGGATCCGCAGATCGTCATGGCCAAACTCGAGGAAATGCAGGGCGGGTCCGGCGGCGGCGCGCGCACCGTCACCGACGGGCAGCGCCAGGCGATCGTTCAGGCACTGGCGGGCAAGCAGGCCGAACAGATTGCGATCACCGTCCACCCGTTGGTCGACGACAGCGCCGAATACGGCAAGAGCCTCGCGGCGCCGCTGATCATGGTCGGCTGGCAGATCGAGGGGAACCAGATCCGCCGCGCCGCTCCGAAATCGCTCGAAGGCATCGCCGGCGTGGCGATCGTCGTGCGCAGCGGCGACAGCTTGCCGCCAAAAGCGCAGCAGCTCAAAACCGCGCTGACGGCGGCAAATATCGGCGCCCAGCTGGTGTCCGATCCGGGGTTGGCGGCCGACGGTGCGATGCTGTGGATCGGCCGCCGCCCGGTGTTCATGAAGCAATAGGCTCTATTCCCGGCCGATCAGCCCGGCGGCCTCTTCGGCCAGCGCGCGGCGATCGATTTTGCTGGTGCCGGTCAGCGGCAATTCCGGCTTGAAGAATACGCGGCGCGGATGCTGCACCGGCGGCGCATTCCCCAACGCGAATTGCTTGAGCTCGGCCTCGCCGGCGTGCGCGCCCGGACGCAGCACGACAAAGGCGACCGGGATCTGGCCGCGCTCCTCATCGGCCACCGGCACGACGCTCGCCTGGTGCACCGCCGGGTGGCGCTCCAACAACGCCTCGACCTCGCCGGGATAGATGTTCTCGCCGGAGCAGACGAACATGTCGTCGGCCCGCCCGACAAAGAAGTAGAAACCGTCGCGGCCGCGCCGCACGACATCGCCGGTCCAGTACCAGCCGTCGCGCAACACCTTTGCGGTCGCCTCGGGCAGATTGGCGTATCCCTCCATGACCGCCGGGCAGCGCACCTCCAAGACGCCCTTATCGGGGGTGATGCCGCCGCTGAGCCGCACCTCGTTACCGGGTAGCGGATAGCCGAGTGCCAGGTCGGGGGTCGGCAATCCATCGGGATGGGGGCCGAAGGTCGAGGGGCCATGCTCGGTCGTGCCATAGCCGGTGGTGAGCCGCGCCGCCGGAAACGCGGCGCGCGCCTTGTCCCATAACGCCTGGGTCGTGGGCGCCGACCCCATCGTCACGCGCCCCACCGAGCCGAGATCGGCCGCGGCAAGCCGCGCCTCGTCCTTGACCACGCGCGCAATCATCGTCGGCACCGAGGTCAACACGGTGCAGCGAAAGCGAACGGTCGCGTCGATATAACTCTCCGGCGTGAAGCCGGCGAGAAGCACCAGGCTCGCCCGGGTCATCAGCGCGGTCTTGGCCGAGAACAGCGCATTCATATGGTAGAGCGGGGCGGCGACGAGAAAGCGCTCCGCTGCGGGCTCGCGATAGGTCGCGAGCCGGGTGCGCAGCGCCCAGAGCTGCCCTTGATGCGACAGCAGCACCCCCTTTGGCCGGCCGGTCGACCCCGAGGTGTAGAGGATCATCGCCACGTCGCGACCCTCCGGCACGACCGTTGTGAAACGCACATCCGGCGCGCTCTCGATCGCAATGCTGTCGAACGGGACGGTGGTCAGGCCTGGCGGCAATGCCGCGAGCCGCCCCCGGTCGGTGAAGGCGAATTCGACCGCGGCGTCGCCGAGGATAAAATGGATCGTGCTGTCCGGCAGCCTGATATTGACCGGCACGGCGACGAGACCGGCGCGCATGATCGCGAAATAGGCGACGAGGTACTCGGCCGAGTTGATCCCCAGCAGCGCAACGCGCGCACCGCGCCGAAAACCGCGCCGGGCCAGGTCAGAGGACAACGCCGTGATCGCGCGCTCTAGCGTGCGATAGCTGAAATGGCGGGCATTGCCGTCGGCATCGGCCGCGATCAGCGCCGTCTTGTCCGGCTCGCGCCCGGGATCGAACAGATCGCCGAGATTGAGCCGGTCCAGAAGGCTCACGGCGCGACCACGATCTTGCCGAACACGGCGCGGTCTTCGAGCAGGCTGATCGCGGCGCGGCCTTCGCTCAGCGGCAGGATGCGGTCGATGACCGGCACCAGGCGGCGCGATGCGGCGAGCTGCAGCAGCTGTTCGAGATCGCTGCGGGTCCAGCCGTTCGAGCCGAGAATCTTCAATTCGAAGCTCCAGATGTAGCGCAGATCCTCGGTCGGCGCGAAGCCGGCGGTGGCGCCGCACACCAGCAGCCGCCCGCCGCGCTTCAGCACCTTCAGCGAGGGCACCCACGTATCGCCGCCGGTGTAATTGACCACGACGTCGATGCCGCCCTCATAGCTGCGCCGTTGCGGCTTGCCGTAACGCGCCTGGATGTCGCGCACGAAATCGGTCTCGGCGTAATTGATCAAATGGTCGGCGCCGAGCGCCTGGAGCCGCGCCAGCTTCTCCGCCGAGCTGGCGGCGGCGATGACCTCGGCACCGGCGAGTTTGGCGATCATCACCGCGGCGGTGCCGACCCCGCCGCTCGCACCGAGGATCAGCACCGTCTGCCCGGCCTCGATCGGGCCGTTGGTGGTCAGCATGCGATGCGCGGTGCCATAGGCGACCGGCAGCGCCGCCGCCTCGGCGAACGATACCTCGCCCGGGATCGGGATCAGCTGGCGGGCGGAGGCGACGCAATATTCGGCAAGCCCGCCGTCGCGCATCTCGCCCATCAGCCCGATTCCGGGGTAGATCGGGTCGAGCAGCACGCGCGCGCCGGGCTCGGTACCCGTCACATCGGGTCCGAGCGCGGCGACTTCGCCGGCGATATCGAGTCCGGGTATCACCGGCAACGGCACCTTGATGCCGGGCATGCCGCGCCGGGTGAACACATCGT
>VAZR01000144.1 GCA_005888515.1 Alphaproteobacteria bacterium
GGCGATCAAGGTCGTGCAGGCCTTCACCAAGGAGGAGGAGGAGCACCGCCGGTTCATGGGCGCCAGCCGCGAAAGCCTGCGTGCCACGCTGCGGCTCTACAATTGGCAGACGCTCTATTCGGGTGCGGTCGGCGTCGTGATTGCCGGCGGCACCGCTGTCGTGATCTACGCCGGCGCCCGCGCTGCGATGTCGGGCACGCTGACGCTCGGGCAGTTGATCATTTTTGTGTCCTACCTCGCGCAGCTGTACGACCCGATCAACAAGATCACCCAGAGCTGGGGCTTGATCGCCGGCGCGCGGGTCGGCGCGATGCGCGTCTTCGAGGTGCTGGAAACCGAGCCCGATCTGAAGAGCGGTTCACGGCAATTTCCGGCGAGAGGCGCGCGCGGCGAGGTCGGCTGGCGGGACATCAGCTTTCGCTATCGGCCCGAGATCCCGGTACTCAAGGAGATCGACCTTGCGGTGGACGCCGGGACGAAGGTGGCGATCGTCGGTCCGACCGGCGCCGGCAAATCGACATTGCTCGGACTCTTGCCGCGCTTCTTCGACCCGACCAGCGGCAGCGTGACCATCGACGGGGTCGATGTTCGCGAATATCAGATCGCCTCGCTGCGCCGGCAGATTGGCATGGTGTTGCAGCCGCCATTGATCTTTCCGCTGTCGGTCGCCGACAACATCGCCTATGGCCGACCCGGTGCCGACCACGCCGCGATCGAAAATGCCGCCCGGCTGGCCCGCATTCACGACATGGTCGTGCGGCTGCCCGAGGGCTATCAGACCCAGCTCGGCGAAGCCGGCGTGATCCTCTCCGAGGGCGAAAAACAACGTATCACGATAGCCCGCGCGCTGTTGCGCGATGCCCCGATTCTGATCCTCGACGAGCCGACCTCGGCGCTCGACGTGGAGACCGAAGCCCTGGTCATGGAAGCAATCGAGCGGCTGATGGAAGGACGCACTACTTTCATCATTGCTCACCGGCTGTCGACGGTGCGTCGCTGCGATCGCATCTTGGTGTTGCGCGACGGCATCATCGCCGAGCAGGGCACAATGGGCGAATTGCTGCGGCGCGATGGGGTCTTTGCCGATTATTACCGTACGCAATTCGCCCCGGAGGAGCGATCCCCCGCGGAGCTGCCGATTCCAGCCTGACTGCCGCGCAAATCGGCGTTGCCGATCTGCAACTGCCCCTGTTGCCTATTTGTCGCTTGGCTCGCGCGGCATCGTCTGAATTCGCCAATCGCCGCAAGGCAGTGTTGCATCGCGGCCAATACATCCGGCACGGCGTATCAACAACGGCCCGTTCAACAGCAATCACTAAGTGTTAAGAGATCATTTCTGTTGATGACTTAACTTTGTGTTAACTGATTCAAATACCCGCGGGTTCTCGACTTTGGCGGAATTACAGCGAAAATCGTTCGCCGAAAACGACATTTTCTGTTGCATGACCTGGATTGCCGGGTTAGGGTCGCATCGCGTTGGGGGATGCCGCGCGCCGGTCATGCGGGGTGGGGAGCCGGAGCCTCATCGGGGTTAATCCCGGGACGACCCGGCCTTCAGAGCATACGGCGGCGGCTTCCGATTGAGGTTTATCTCCGATGCCCGGTTCGGCGTGATAGCCGGACACCTACGGCTCGGACACTGTGTGGGGGAACAGGGTGACCGATCTGTTGCGCTGGGGAAGCGAGATCTTCCCGGAAAATCGATCGCTTCGCGCTGTCGTAAAGAGCACTCAAGACGCCTCGAGAAGCGCGTTTTATGCGGTGCAGAGCGGGACTTTCGCCGCGGCAAGAAGCGTACGCGCGTTCGCGGTGGCCCGGCCGGGACCGACCGCAATTGGCGCTGCGGTCGCGCTGGCATTGGGCGCCTCTTCCTTTGGCACGATCGGTTATCTCCACTACAAGCACGTCGCGGGCACTGAGCGGCTTGCCGCCGAGCGGGCCGAGCGCGCCAATGCCGATCTGCAGGAAGCTGTGGACCGGCTGCGCAACGATTTGGCGGCAGCGCAGGCGCGGATCGATACGCTCGGCGACGAAGCGAAGCGGCAGGCTACCTTATCGGAGCAGGGCAAGACCGATCGCATCGCACAACTGACGCGAGCTCTCGAACAGGCCCAGCGCGATCTGCATTTGGCCGATGCGCAACGTGCCACCCTGACCGCGAGGCTGAGCAAGGAAGCGACCGATGTCGCCGATGGCCAGGCCAAGCAGTCCCAGGCCCAGAGCAATCTCGATCAAACCCAGAAGAAACTTCAGCAACTAAGCGCCGAGCGCGACAAGGCGGTCGGCGAACGCGATCAGCTGCGCACGCGGGTCAACGAGCTCGAACAGAAACTGTCGCTGTTGCAAACCCGGCAGGCGCCGCGCCCGGTCGCCGAAGCCGCGCCCGCCCATGCGGCGCCCACGCCGGCTCCGGCAGTGGCGGCGCCCGTCGTTGCGTCCGCAGCACCCGCCGTGGCGCACGCCGTCCCAGCACCCGAGCAGCCCCGTCAGGTCGCGGTCGTGATGCCTGCCGTACCAGCTGCGTCGACGGCACCGCGAGCCGCCGCACCGGCGGTCGCGGCCGTCGACCGCGGCGCTTTTGCGCAGATCGAACGGGTGCTGGCGTCGGCCGGGGTCGACGTCAAGCACATGTTTGCGCAACTCGGCGTTAATCGCGGCGAAGGCGGCCCGTTCATCCCTGCCTCAGCCGGCCAAGCCGCCGCGGCCGCGATCAGCCCGGAGAAGCTCGCCGCGCTGCGCACGCTGGTCAAGACGTTGCCGGTCTCGGCGCCGCTCGAGAGTTTTGAGCTCGGCAGCCCGTTCGGGGTGCGCGGCGATCCGATAAATGGGCATTCGGGCTATCACACCGGGGTCGATCTGCGGGCGCCCTACATGACGCCCGTCTACGCGACGGCCGGGGGCGTAGTGAGCTATTCCGGTTATCGGAACGATTACGGCAAGGTCGTCGAGATCGACCACGGCAACGGCATCTCAACCCGCTACGCCCATCTGCATCGTCAGACCGTCTCGGTCGGGCAGCGGATTGCCGGACATACTCAGATCGGATTTCTCGGCAGCACTGGCCGCGCCACCGGGCCGCATGTGCATTACGAGGTGCTGGTCAACGGCGAACCGCAGGATCCCGAGAAGTTCCTCAGTCTTGCCCGCGTCGTCGCCGCGGTGCAGCGCTAGCCCTCTGCAATTGCCCGCATAGTCCGCCGACGTTTTCCGCCGGTCGGCCGCTGCTTCTCGCTTCCCTCCGCATTCTCGCTATGCGATGACAAAACACGCCGTAGCCGTGGCGTCCCCGTGGCTGCAGCATCGCATTGCGTGATTGGACCGAAGGGCGATGAGGAGCCAGGCAGCGGGTCTTGAGATTCCGGGTGTTTTGTGGCGGCGCGATCCGCACGGCACGCCGCTGCCGCTGGTCCTGGATTCGCCGCATAGCGGTTCCGACTATCCCGACGATTTCGCCTATTGCTGTCCGTTGCCGGTCCTGCGCCGCGCCGAGGACGCCTATGTCGATGAGCTGTACGAAGCGGCGCCGGTTTTCGGGGCGACGCTGATCGGGGCGCTGTTCCCGCGCAGCTATCTCGATCCTAACCGCGCGCCGGACGATCTCGATCCCGGGATGCTGGCCGGACCGCTGCCGTCGTCGTTCAAACCGCGGCCGGTGACCCGCGTCGGCCTCGTGCGCCGTAACGCGCAGCCCGGCGTGCCGATCTACGACCGCAAGCTCAGCGCCGATGACGTGCTCGCACGAATAGAGCGCTACCACTCGCCGTATCACCGCGTCCTCGACGAGACCTGCAACCGGCTTCATGCCGCGACGGGACGACCTGCGCGCCGGAATTCACCGATTTCGTCGCCCGTTTTCTGCGCGGCCTCGGCTACGACGTACGGATCAACGAAGGCTACAAGGGTGTCGAGATCGTGCGCCGGCAGGGACGCCCGGCCGAGAACCGCCACAGCCTGCAGATCGAGGTCGACCGTTCGCTCTACATGGATCAGCGCACCTTGCAGCGGTTGCCGGGCTTTGATCGGCTGCGCGCCGATCTGACCCACCTCGTGCAGGCACTCGGCGAGTTCGTCCGCTTGCGGCTGCGCTCCTGACCCGGATCATTGCTGTCCCGATGAGCCTTTCCGTACGCCAGTTGCATCCGATGTTTGTTGGCGAGGTCAGCGGCGTCGATCTCGGGCGGCCGCTCCACACGGCAACGCTCGCGGAACTCTGGAGGGCGATCGACCGCCAGGCGGTGCTGGTGTGCCGCGGCCAGGATCTCGACGACGAGCGCCAGATGGATTTCGCCCGCCAGTTCGGCGAATTGGAAATCCCGCGCAGCGGCCGCGCCGATGTAAAGCGCCGGCTGCGGCCGGAGCTGTCCGATATTTCCAACCTCGACGAGGAGGGTCGGGTGCGCGAGCGCAACGATGCGCGCCGCTTCGACCAGCTCGGCAACCGGCTTTGGCACACCGACGGATCGTTCCGCCGCATCCCTGCCGCGCTGTCGATGCTCTACGCGCATCGCGTGCCGCATCCGGGTCCGCTGGGCGGCGGTGAGACCGAATTCGTCGATCTGCGCGCCGCGTATGACGCGCTGCCCGCCGCGACCAAAGCCGCGATCGAAGGCCTTGTCGCATTGCATGACATCGCCTGGTCGCGCGCCCAGCTCGGTTTTACCGAGTTGCTGTTCGGCGAAAAGGATGTATTGCCACCGGTGCCGCAGCGGCTGGTGCGCATGCATCCCGGCTCGAAGCGGAAGACGCTGTACCTCGCAGCGCATGCCTCGGCGATTGTTGATTGGCCGCTTCCGGACGGCCGCTTGCTGTTGCGCGAATTGATCGAGCACGCCACCGTCAGTGACTTTGTCTATCGCCACGAATGGCGCGAGGGCGATCTGGTGATCTGGGATAACCGCTGCACGATGCATCGCGGCCGCGCCTTTGATGAGCGCGAGGTGCGGGATCTGCGCCGGGTCACGACGCGCGACATATCTTCGACCCTCGATCAAACCGCCTGAACGGGTTACTTTCGGCCAACCGAAAAACAGGGAGCGTCCGATGGCGAACATTCCGAAAGTGCTGCAAGCCCATATCAACACCGCTTTTCCTGCGAACGTGTGCCTGGTCGGTTCGGTGCTGCCGAACGGGTACGCGCAGGTGACGCCGCGCGGCGGCACGATGGTGTTCGACGACGAGCACATCGCATTGTGGGAGCGCGGGAAGGGGTCGACCAGCGCCAATCTTCACGATGGGACGCCGCTGACCGTCTACTTCCGCAAGCCGCAATTGCGCGAGGAAGGGCTTCTCCCAAAGGGCGGCATCGCCCGCTTTTACGGACGGGCGAAGATCTACAAATCGGGGCCGGTTTACGAAGAGGTATGGCGCCGCCTAGTGCAGCCCGAGAAGGACCGCGATCCGAACAAGGCCGGCTTCGCCGTGCTGATCGAGATCGAACGCGCCGAGGACCTAGACGGCGAACCGCTGAAGCTTGATTAGACAATCGTCATCCCGGCGTAGGCCGGGATCCACTTTTCAGCCGCTGTGAGAGCCGATCTGTGGGTCCCGGCCTTCGCCGGGACGACGGGTTTGTTTTTGGCCGCTCAGCTCAGGAATTGCTCCTTCAAGACGCGTTCCTCGAGGTTGGCCTCGTGGTCGAACAACAGCGTCATCGCGATGTCGCGGTTTTCGTGGATCTCGACCGCGACGACGTCGCGCGCTTCGGTGAAATCGGCGACGGCGCTGACCGGGCGCTTGTCGGCTTCAAGCGCCTCGATGCGTACACGGGCGCCATGCGGCAATAGCGCGCCGCGCCAGCGCCGCGGCCGGAACGCGCTGATCGGGGTCAGCCCGAGGACGCCGGCGCCGAGAGGGATGATCGGCCCGTGCGCCGATAGATTGTAGGCCGTGCTGCCGACCGGGGTGCACAGCAGGATGCCGTCGGCCATCAGCTCGTCGAGCCGGACGATCTCGTCGACGCTGACGCGCAGCTTCGCCGCTTGGCGGCTTTCGCGGAGCAGGGACACCTCGTTGAAGGCCATCGCTTGCTGGGTCGTGCCGTCCTCCCGGGCCGCGGTCATGTCGAGCGGATGCAGCTCGACCGGCTGAGCCGAGGCGATGCGCTCGACGAGGCCCTCCAGCCGGTAGGAATTCATCAGGAAACCGACGCTGCCGCGGTGCATGCCGAAGATCGGCACGCTCTGCGCGACGAAGCGGTGCAATGTTTCGAGCATAAAGCCGTCGCCGCCGAGCGGGACGATGACGGTGGCGTCTTCCGGGACAATTGCCCCGTAATGCTGCCGCAGCTCCCGGAGCGCCTGTTGCGCCGGCTCGGCCTCGGATGCGACGAACGCGATGCGCGGCGTTCCCTGCCGCTTGGACGCGGCGGTCACCCGCCGGTCACGCTCATATGGCGGGCAACGGCGGGCCGGTTGTGGCGGCGGTCGATGATGAAGTCGTGGCCCTTGGGCTTGCGGTCGATCGCGGCGCGGATCGCGGCTTCGAGCGCTTCGTCGCCCTCGGATTGGCGCAGCGGTGCGCGCAAATCCGCGGCGTCCTCCTGCCCGAGGCACATATACAGCGTGCCGGTGCAGGTCAGGCGAACCCGGTTGCAGCTCTCGCAGAAATTATGGGTCAGCGGCGTAATAAAGCCGAGCCGCCGGGCGGTTTCGCGCACCGTTACGTAACGGGCCGGCCCGCCGGTGCGGTAATCGCTGTCGTCCAGCGTCCAGCGGCGTTGCAGCCGGGAGCGCACCAGCGACAAGGGCAGATATTGGTCGAGCCGGTTCTCGCCGCCGATATCGCCCATCGGCATGACTTCGATGATGACCAGATCGAAGCCCTCGCTGCCGCACCACGCGACGAGGTCGTCGAGCTCATCCTCGTTGACGCCGCGCAACGCGACCGTGTTGATCTTGACCGCGAGACCGGCGCGCTTCGCGGCAGCCAGCCCTTCGAGCACCTGATCGAGCCGACCGCGCCGGGTGATCTCGGTAAATTTGTCGGGGTCGAGCGTATCGACCGAGACATTGACCCGCCGCACGCCGCAATCGCGCAATTCCTCGGCGTACCGCGCCAGCTGGCTGCCGTTGGTGGTCAGCGTCAGCTCGTCGAGCGAACCATCCCGGATATGCCGGCCCAATGCCCGGAACAGGGTCATGATATCGCGGCGCACCAAGGGCTCACCGCCGGTCAGACGCAGCTTCTTGACTCCGAGCCGGATAAAAGTGCTGCACAACCGGTCGAGCTCTTCGAGGGTCAACAGCTCCTTTTTCGGCAGAAAGGTCATTTCTTCCGCCATGCAATAGACACAGCGGAAATCGCAGCGGTCGGTGACCGATACGCGTAGATAGGTGATGGTGCGTCCGAACGGATCTATCATGGAATGCTCAGCCTGCCCGGCAATTATATAAGCCCGAGCGGCCCGATGTCGCCCCCCGATCTGGTCATGCCTACCGGGCGCGGGGTGCCGGCTGTTTCGGTTCCGGCGGAAACCAGTTCCCGAGGATCTGCTCCCGAGAATAGGACGTACTCTGAAGAGTGCGGCGGGTCGAGCGGTCGATCTCGCCATATCTCTCGAGATCAAAGATCGCCAAATCGATCGCGCGCGCCGTCTGTTTGGCGATGTGCTGGTCTAGCTCTCTCCTCAGGCTCGGATTCTGTTCCAGAATATCCTCGATCTCAGAACGGGCGCCGGTAATCGATTCAAACCAGCCACGACGCGGATCAGCCGAGGGCGAATATTGAAGCTTGAGGAGGTGTTGGATAATCCGCCGGATTTCGCTACCCATTTCTCGCCGGACGGACTTGCCCAAATCCTCGACCTCCTCTGCAAGATTCTCCCAGTCGATCGGCTGGTTGGTGCCGCTTCGCGCGGCCGCTCTCAGCGCCTTGGCCTGGTGCTTGGTCCAGGCGAAGAAATCCTCGTCATAAAGCGTTTTCGCGTCGGACATCCGTGGCTCCTGCTATCCGCGGAGGCTATCACAGATGGGACATACTGGCTTGAAGCGAAAGCCGGCGCTGCCCATCATCGCGGCATGAAGGAATTTACCGTTCGGCCCGATCCGGATGACCCGCGGCTGACGCGGCGGGTTGCCGGGATCGACCAGGAGGGCAAGGCGATCGA
>VAZR01000145.1 GCA_005888515.1 Alphaproteobacteria bacterium
TCGGCCTGGATCGTTTCCACGGCCTGGTTCGCGGTCGCGTTGCGGTTCATCGTCGCGTCTTTATTCGCGGCCGCGGGAGCCGGGTTCGCGGTCGTCGGATGCGACGTCTGGGCAAAGGCAGCCGGCGCTGCTCCCAACAGAAGGGCGAGCGCAATGGCAGACATGGTCTTGTTCATTGTGTACCTCTCGATTGTGGTCCCCCGGGCATGGGGCTCGTCTAGGTAAACGCCGGCTTGCGCGCGGCCCTCCCATGTTCAACGCGAGCGCGACCAAAAATGACCCGGCCCGTTTGCGCCGCTCATCCAACTCGCTGGAAGGTCTAAACCGTGAACATCGCGCCGCATGCCGGGGAATGGCCAATTTGCCCCTTGCCGGGCGCGGCCAATTTGGCGGCCAATTTGATTGTCGGGGCGATTTTCGGCGCGGTACAATTCGCCGAAATCGCGGGCCCCGCCCGATGCTCGGGGCCATAAGGACCCGTTCGGATGAATACTGCCGCGGTCCGGCGCCTCGCCATCCCCTCGCCCGACGAGCTGGTCGAGCGCGCACGCGCAATGGTGCCGGCGATCCGCGCCTTGGCCGAAGAAACCGAACGCAACCGCACGCTGCTGCCGCAAATCGTCGAGCAGATCCGCGCCAGCGAGCTGCTGCGCACCTGCCGTCCGCGGATGTTCGGCGGCTTCGAATATGATGGCGAGGTGGCGCTGAAGATCGCGCTGACGATCTCGGCCGCTTGCGCCTCGACCGGCTGGACCGTCAACGGCGCGGTGTCGAACGGCTATTCGCTGGCGCATTGGCCGATCGAGGCGCAACGCGAATTGTGGGAGGGCGACGCCGACCCCTTCACCTTCGCCTGCTTTGCGCCGACCGGCACCGCGATCCCGGTCGAGGGCGGATATCGGCTTTCCGGGACCTGGTCCTTCGCCAGCGGCTGCGACATCGCGCAATGGGGCAAGCTCGGCGCGATGATCACCCCGCCGGGTAAGGAGCCCCCGTTCGATGGCGCGTTCTTTCTGGTGCCGATCGAGGATCTGGAGATCGTCGATAATTGGTTTGTCTGCGGGCTCGCCGGGACTGGCAGCAAGGACATCGTCGTCAAGGACGCGTTCGTGCCGGCGCACCGGGTATTGCTGTTCTCCGAGACCCGGGCCGGCACGTCGCCCGGCGCCCGGCATCACGATAACCCGATCTACCGTTTGCCGCTGTTGATGGTCGGCGCCTCGATGCTGGCCTCGACGGCGATCGGCGCCGCCAAAGGCGCGCTCGAGGCGTTTGTCGACACGACGACCGGGCGCAAAACGCGCGGCGCGCTGGCGGGCGGCAATCTGCGCATGGCGGAATTCGCCACCGTGCAACTGCGCGTCGCCGAAGCGTCGGCCTCGGTCGAAGCCGCCGAGCTGATCCTCCTAACCGACATGCGCACGGCCATCGAGAAACTGCGCGCCGGGCAGGACATCACGGTCGCCGACCGCATTCGCAGCCGGCGCAACCAGGCTTACGTCCCAAAGCTGGCATTGCAGGCGGCCGAGGCGCTGAACGCAGCGACCGGCGGCTGGGGCCTGCATCTGAGCAATCCGGTGCAGCGCGCCTGGCGCGACGCCAATGCGGTCGCGCGCCACGTCAGTTTGAATTGGGATGCGGTCGGCACGATGTACGGCCAGCATGTGTTCGGCCTCGAACCGAAGGGGCAATATTGAGGAACGAAACGTTCCAACGAGAGGGGCCGGAGCGATGAAGCTGCCCCTGACCGGCGGCTGCCTCTGCGGCGCGCTGCGCTATGAGATCAGCGAGGCGCCGTCGACGACGTACACCTGTCACTGCACTGATTGTCAGCACCTCACCAGCAGCGCCTTCTCGCTCGCCATCACGGTCCCGGACGGAGCGTTCCGGCTGACGAAAGGCGAGCCGCGGCTGGTGCAGAAAATCGCGGATAGCGGGCGTGTCGTCACACGATGGGTTTGCAGCGAGTGCGGCTGCTGGCTCACCAGCAGCCCGCAGCCGGGCGCGAGACCCGGAGCCATGATCCGGCGCGTCCGCGGCGGCACGCTCGACGATAACTCGTGGCTCAAGCCAACGGCGCATTTCTGGACGCGCAGCAAACAGCCCTGGGTCGTACTGCCCGAAGGCGCCGAGGTGTTCGCGACCCAACCGGATTTGGATGAATTTTTCGAATCAAACCGATCGCGATAACGGAGGAACGGAGATGGCGGAAATTCTGGGATTGGGATGCACCCATTGGCCGACCTTGTGTCTGCCGAATGAAGGTCTGACCGGCGTCTTCAAACGCGTACTCGACGCGCCGAACGTCGATCCTGCGGTAAAGGATCCGGCCAATTGGCCATCTGAGCTTTTAGCCGAGCTCGGCAATGATGACGGCCTTTCCGCCGCCAACCGCTGCGGCGAGCGCTTCGGCAACGACTTCCGGGCGATCCGCAAGATCCTCGACGATTTCAACCCGGATTTCGTGCTGGTGTGGGGCGACGACCAGTACGAGAACTTCAAGGAGGACATCGTCCCGCCGTTCTGCGTCCTCGGCTACGATTCCGAATTCGAACTGCAGCCGTGGCAAACCAACAATGGCAGCAACGGCAAGGGCAAGGCCAACCGCTGGGGCGAGCCGGGCGATTGGAGCCTGAAACTCAAAGGCCATCGCGAGGCGGCCAAATTCCTTGCCACGGGGCTGATCGAGCGCGGCATCGATTTGGCCTACGCCTACAAGCCATTGCACCACCCGATGGCGCACGCCTTTACCAACACGTTCCTGTATCTCGATTGGGACCGGAAGGGGTTCCCCTATCCGGTCGTGCCGTTCGCGATCAACTGCTACGGCCGCAATTTGATCCATGCCAAGGGCGGCTTTGGCCATCTCTACGGGCCACCGCGGCCGGCGGATGAATCCGGCGATCCGCCATCGCCGCAGCCCTGGCGCTGCATGGATGTCGGCGGCGCGATCGCCGAGGTGCTGGCCGCCTCGCCCTACCGGGTGGCGCTGATCGCCTCGTCGAGCTGGTCGCACTGCTTCCTGTCGCCGAAGAACGGCTATCTGTGGCCGGACCATGAAGGCGACCGCATCCTGTTCGACTCGATCGAGCGCGCTGATTGGGGTACCTGGCGCAAGCGGACGCTCGAAGAGATGGAGTATTCCGGGCAGCACGAGATGCTGAACTGGATGGCGCTGATCGGCGCGATGGAGGCGCTCGATCGGAAGCCGCCGGTGATCCAGGATTACATGGAGACCTACATCCTGGCCTCGGACAAGTGCTTCCTGTCCTTCCCGGCTTAGCTACTCCGATGTCATTGCGAGCAAAGCGAAGCAATCTCCATCCGATTGCGGCTCGTCCGACGGGGATTGCTTCGTCGCTTCGCTCCTCGCAATGACAACTTGATTTGGAGGCGTGGTGGACGGTTCGGCGACAGGGACAGGCATTGGGCAGCCGGTACGGCGGCGGGAAGATCCGCGCCTCTTAACCGGCAAGGGCCGCTATAGCGACGACGTCAACCTGCCCGGCCAAGCCTATGCGGTGATGGTGCGGTCGCCGCATGCGCATGCGTTGATCCGCTCGATCGACGCTGCCGCGGCGCGCGCGATGCCCGGAGTGCTGGCCGTGCTGACCGCCGAGGATGTGACGGCTGACGGGCTGCGGCCCTTGCCGCATATCAGCAACAGCCATCCCGCCGACATCCAGATCAAAAACCGCGACGGATCGCCGACGATCGTGCCGCAGCACCAGGCGATCGTCGGCCCGGAGATCTGTCATGTCGGCGAGATCGTCGCGGCGGTGATTGCGGCGACATTGGCCGAAGCCAGGGATGCGGCCGAGCAAGTTGTGGTCGAGTACGAGACATTGCCTGCGGTGGTGCGGGCCCTCGCCGCGGCCGAGCCGGGCGCGCCAACGGTGCGGCGGAATTTCCCGAACGTCATTCTCGACGGCGATGTCGGCGACCCCGTCGCGACCGAAGCGGCGTTCGCCCGCGCCGCGCATGTCGTGCAGCTCGATACGTGGGTGCCGCGCGTCACCGGCGTGCCGATGGAGCCGCGCGCCGCAGTCGGCGAATACGACCCGCAAAGCGACCGCTATACGCTGCATGCGGGCGCCGGCGGCGCGGTCAGCCCGCGCCGCGATCTGGCGATGGTGCTCGGTGTCCCGCCCGAGCAGGCGCGCGTCGTGATGCAGGATGTCGGCGGCAATTTCGGCACGCGCGGCTCGTTCAGCGCCGAGTTCGCGCTGGTCGTCTGGGCGGCGAAACGGCTCGGCCGGCCGGTCAAATGGACCAGCGACCGGCAGGAGTATTTCGTCGCCGATTATCAGGCGCGCGATCTCACCGTGACGGCCGAGCTGGCGCTCGATGCCGAGGGCAAGTTCCTGGCGATGCGCGGCTCGAATCTGGTCAATCAGGGCGCCTATGCGCTGGCTTTCGGCCCCTTGAACAAGGGCGTCGAGATCATGTCGAGCATCTACCACGTGCCCGCGGTGCATTTCCGCGGGCGGGCGGCGCTGACCAACACGATCCCGACGCGGCCCTATCGCAGCTCCGGCCGGCCCGAGGTCATGTTCGTCATGGAACGGCTGATCGATCTGGCGGCGCGGCAGACCGGCATCGACCGCATCGAACTCAGGCGGCGTAACCTCGTGCCGGAATCGATGATGCCGTACACAAACCCGTTCGGCATGGTCTATGACAGCGGGGCCTATCACCGGGTCATGGAACGGGTGCTGTGGCTCGCCGATTGGAACGAGTTCCCGGCGCGCCGCCAGGAGTCCCGCCGGCATGGCAAGTGCCGCGGCATCGGCGTCGCCAATTACGTTGATACCGCGACCGGCGCGCCGCGCGAGAAAGCCGAAGTGACGGTCAAGCCGGAGGGCCCAGTCGGCGGCACCGTCGAGGTCGTGATCGGCACGACGTCGCAAGGCCAGGGCCACGAGACCAGCTTCGCACAGCTGATGACCGAATGGCTCGGTGTGCCGATCGACAGCGTCAAGCTCGTGACCGGCGACACCGATCGCGTCTCGGTCGGCGGCGGCGCCCATTCCGGCCGCGCCTTGCGGCTCGGTAGCATCGTCATGTTCAACTCGTCGAACCAGATCATCGAGAAGGGGTTGAAGATCGCCAGCCATGTGCTGGAGGCGGCGATCGAGGACATCGCGTTCGCCGGCGGACGGTTCGAGGTGAAGGGCACCGACCGCGCGATTGGCATCTTTGAGGCCGCCCGCGCGGCGCTGGAGCGCCCCGATCTGCCGGAGGAATTGCGCGGGCCGTTGCAGGGGGTCAGTGACGAGACCGTCAATCTCGCCGCCTTCCCCTATGGCTGCCATGTCTGCGAGGTGGAGGTCGATCCGGAGACCGGCGAGATCGCGATCGTGCGCTACACGGCGGTCGATGATTGCGGCCGCGCGGTCAACCCGATGATTGTGCATGGCCAGGTGCATGGCGGCATCGTGCAAGGGGTTGGCCAGGCATTG
>VAZR01000146.1 GCA_005888515.1 Alphaproteobacteria bacterium
CCACCGGAGACATCTCCGCCATCTCCGCCACCGCCACCGCCGCCGCCACCACGGGAGCCATCTCCGCCGCCTCCGCCTCCGGTCTCTCCACCGCCACCACCGCCGCCGCCGCCACCGCCGCCGCCGCCACCACGGGCAAACTTCACGGGCACAAATTTCGCTGGCGCGAACCTTCAAGGCGCCAACTTCACCAATGCGGTCATAACCGACACGACCGATTTCAAAGACGCCAAGACGAAGGACGCGATTGGCCTGCCATCTTCGCTGCCGAGGTTCGCGCCGCCGCCACCACCGAGCAGCGGCGTCAATTACTCAGGTCAGAATCTGCAAAATCATGATTTTTCGGGGCAAAACCTTCAGGGCGCGAATTTCACGGGCGCCAATCTTCAAGGCGCTATTTTCGATAACGCCGACCTGACGGGGGCCAATTTCTCAAGCCCGAAAAAGGGAGGCCCCACCAACTTGCAAAGCGCTACCTTCAAGGGCGCGAATCTTACAAATGCCGACTTTCAAGGCGCCAACCTGCAGCAGGCCAATTTTGACCCGCCGGCCGCGAATGGTGCGATGGCGGCCGGCATCGCAAGCGGCACGCGCTCAAGAGATCGCGGCTATGACCGCCATGTCGTATCGGGAGCGAATGGCGACGATACGCGATGGCATCGGCATCGTATCGAATCCGGCACTCAGAACAGTGACGGGCACCGCTGGGCAGGACACGGCTGGATAGGCCACACCGGGACAGAACATGGCGGGCCCGGGCACAGCTGGGCCGGACACAGTTGGAACGGGAACCCCCACGCCGGCGCATTCGACCGATATATTGTGCCCGACACCGTCACAGGACGAGCGGCATGGCACCATCCCCATCATTCGCAACAGCAACAGCCCGGCGGCGCGGCTACAGGCACCGGCGGCTTCACTCATTATGTGATCTCCGGCAACACCACCACCGCGCCGCAATGGCAACATCCCGGCCCTGGAGAGACCGGCGGAGCGCATCATCGCCATTGGCTAAACGCCGGCGTCGATGTGGCGGGCGGGGCAGCCCATTCCCACTGGTGGGCCCACGGCATCGGCAGCGCGGACGCAGTGCGCCACCCGCATTGGCTGGCGCAGGGCGGCGCCGCAGACGGAGCAAGCCGTCCGCATTGGCTCAAGCAGGATGCAGGCGATGCACAGCACGCCCACAACATTTCGTCTCTCAACCGGTTCGCCAATGCCATGCATGGCTGGTGGCGGACGCATCAGCCGCTCTGGGCCGGTGGGTCGCGCGCCGGAGGATATCGCAAGCCGGGTGGCCACCACCCGACACACTCCTCGCCGCCACCGAAAAAATAGCCCCGGCGGGTTGAAGCTGGTAGTAGGCTGGTAGTAGCTGGAAGTGATTTGATGCGATGAGTGCGTTTCGCCGATACGTCTACCGGCACCTGCATCACCTCCTGCCACTGCCGATTCTGCTGGCCGCCTTTCTCGCCTGGTTCACCGAAGCCGGGCAGCTCGTTCAATTCCGTCAGACGGTGTTCGACGAGTATCTGCGCCTGAAACCGCGGCAATACGAGCCGACCCCGGTCCGCATCGTCGACATCGATGAAGACAGCCTCCAGCGCTTCGGCCAATGGCCCTGGCCGCGAACCCTGCTCGCCAAGCTGGTCGACCGTCTGAACGAGCTGGGCGCGGCCGCAATCGCTTTCGATATCCTGTTCATCGATGCCGACCGTACGACCCCATCCCGCCTCGTCGAGAGCATCAAGGAAATCGCACCGGACGACCCGCTGGTCGCGCGGTTCAACGCCATGCCCGACCACGATCGGCTCTTCGCCGAGACGATCGCGCATGGCCGCGTCGTGCTCGGCTTCGCGCTGCGCAACGAGAACCGCGGCAAGCTTCCCGATGTGAAGGCGGGTTTCTCGAATGTCGGCGACGATCCGCGGCCATGGCTGCCGCATTTCCGGGGCGCCGCCGCCAATTTGCCGGCACTCGAAGAAGCGGCTGCGGGCAACGCCTTGTCCGACATCGTGCCGGAGCGGGATGGCATCTCGCGGCGAGCGCCGCTGATCGCCGACATTGCCGGCGAGCTCTACCCGGCGCTGGCACTCGACACGTTGCGCGTCGCGCAGGGCGCAACCGGCTATCTCGTCAAATCCTCGGGCGCGAGCGGGGTCATCTCATTTGGCGAGCATACCGGGATCAACGCGATCAAGGTCGGCAACATCGTCGTGCCGACCGGATCCGACGGCTCGGTGTGGCTGCATTACACCCCGCACCAACCGGAACGCTTCGTCTCGGCGGCGAAAATCCTCGACGGCAGCGCCGATCCCGAACTCGTCAAAGATAATATCGTCCTGATCGGCACGACGGCCGAGGGGTTGAAGGAATTTCGGCCGACCCAGCTCGATCCGGCAGAATCCGGGGTCGAAATCCACGCCCAGCTGATCGAGCAGCTGCTGCTCGGCGACATTATCAAGCGGCCCGACTGGGCACCCGGCGCCGAGGTCATCTTCATGCTGTATATCGGCATCGGCCTCTTATTGCTGCTGCCGCGGGTCGGCGCGCGCTGGACGGCTTTGCTGTTCGCCACCGCGGTGACGCCGGCAATCTGCGCGTCCTGGTACGCCTATTTTTGGTACGGCTTGTTGATCGATCCGGTGTTCCCGTCGCTGGTCGGGCTATTGGTGTATCTGAGCTCGTCCGCTGTGCTACTTTTCCGCACCGAGACCGAGCGCCGCCAAGTGCGGAACGCGTTCAGCCGCTATCTCGCACCGGCCGTTGTCGAGCATCTCGCCGAGCACCCCGAGCGCCTAAAGCTCGGCGGCGAGCTCCGCGAATTGACGATCATGTTCAGCGATATCCGCGGATTTACCACGATATCCGAAGGCATGGATGCGCAGGAGCTGACAAGTTTTCTCAATCGCTATCTGACGCCAATGACCGACGTGATCATGTCGCACGACGGCACGGTGGATAAATACATGGCCGACGGGATCATGGCGTTCTGGAACGCTCCCCTCGAAGATGCACGGCACGCCGAGCACGCCTGTCTCGCGGCATTGGCGATGCGGACCGAATTGGCGCGTCTCAACGATTCGTGGCGTACCGAGGCGACGACGGCGGGCCATCCCTTCCGCGAGGTGCGCGCCGGGATCGGGCTCAACACCGGGGAATGCGTCGTCGGCAATCTCGGCTCGGATCAGCGCTTCGATTATTCGGTGCTCGGCGATGATGCCAATGTCGCCTCGCGCCTCGAAGGCCAGACCAAGACCTACCATGTCGATATCATCCTCGGCGAGCGCACCGCGATGCAGGTGCCGCAATTCGCCATGCTCGAACTCGATCTGATTCAGGTCGTGGGTAAGACAAAGCCGGTCCGCATCTTCTTCCTGTTCGGCGACGAGGGGGTGCGCGCCACCTCGGCGTTCGCCGCGCTCGAAAGCGCGCATGACGCAATGATCCATGCGTACCGGCGCCGCGACTGGAAGAAGGCGCTGAGAGAGATCGAATCCTGCCGCGCCCAGGCGCCCGAGATCGCGCAGCATGTCTATGAGCTGTACGAGCAGCGGATCGCCGATCTGCAGGCCTCGCCGCCGCCCGCCGATTGGGACGGCGTCTATGCGGCCCTGATGAAGTAGGCCGCCGAGTCTGCGGACTGGACCGCCCTCCTATTGGGCCGCCTGTCTGCCTTTTTCCTCAATCGGGCGGAATTCGGGCTGAAACCAGCGCTCGGCGACCAATGTCGGCACAACCGCGCTGAGGATCACGGCAGTGACCAGGATCGTGTATTGCTCCTGATCGATGATGTGGTTGGTCAGCCCGAACAACGCCGAGATGCTGCCGAAGGTCAGGCCGGTGCACATTAAGAGGGTCGTGTACATGCCCTCGCGCGGGTCAAAGCGGAAGGCTTTTGTCAACGGCAGGATGCCGACGAATTTCGTCACCATCTTCAGGCCAAAGAAGACGCCGAGCAAACCAGCGGAAAGCACCAAAACGCGCACTTCGACCAGCGAACCCGCTTTCAGGAAATAGAACGGGGTCA
>VAZR01000147.1:0-4067 GCA_005888515.1 Alphaproteobacteria bacterium
TCAAAGCTGAGCTTTTCCAGCAGCCGAGCGGCTCCAGATTGGTTTGCCGGGCTGATCGTCGCGGTGACCGGCACCATACGAGCAAGGACGCATTCGATCAGCTTGGTGAAGATGCCGCGGCGGCGATGGTGTTTCACCACGCCGCCGTAGCGCAATTCGAGGATTTCGTGCTCGGCGTAGTGGCGTCTCACCTGATCGGGCTCGGCGAGCAGAAAGCCGACGATGCGATTTCCCTCGTCGAACGCGACCCAAGACTCGCCGGAACGCGCGCAATTGCGGATCAGCGCGTAGAGCGCCTCCTCACGTTCGAGCGGCTCGGTTTGCACCGGGATCTCCGGCGCGACCTCGAGAAGCACCGCCAGAATATCGGCGGCATCATCGAGCTTGGCGGGGCGATAGGCGATCTCGCTCACGCTATTTCTCCGCCTCGACCAGGCCTTTGACGAACCAGCGCTGCATCAACAGCACGACCAGCACCGGCGGCAATACCGCCAGCAATGTCGTCGCCATGACGATGTGCCATTCGGTTTGCGTATCGCCATTGCCGATCATCTGGCGGATGCCGATCACGATTGTCGTCATCGACGGCGTGTTGGTGACCAGGAGCGGCCATAAGTACTGGTTCCAGCCATAGATGAAGAGGATCACGAACAGCGCGGCGATGTTGGTGCGCGACAAGGGAATGACGGTGTCGATCAGAAAACGCCACGGACCGGCGCCGTCGATCTTGGCCGCCTCGACGAGTTCATCGGGGATCGTCAGAAAGAACTGGCGGAACAACAAGGTCGCGGTCGCCGAGGCGACGAGCGGCAAGGTGAGCCCGGCATAGCTGTCGATCAAGGACAGATCGGCGGCGATCTTGTAGGTCGGGATGATGCGCACCTCGACCGGCAGCATCAGTGTCACAAAAATTGCCCAAAAGCACAGCCTGCGCAGCGGAAAGCGAAAGAACACGACGGCATAGGCCGAGGGCAGCGAGATCAGGATTTTGCCGGCGGCGATGACGAGCGCCATGACCAGACTGTTCAGCAGCATGGCCGCGACCGGCTCGCCGCTGGTCTTGACTGTGCCGGCGCCGAGCGCGCGGGCGAAGTTCTCGAACAAATGCGGCCCCGGCACGAGGCTCATCGGTGCATCGAGAATGTCGCTCGCAGTCAGGCTCGATCCGACAAAGGCGACGTAGACCGGAAACAGCACCAGCGCCAAACCGGTGATCAGCACCGCATGCGGCACCCAGGCGCTGCTCCGCGCGGTGACCATCAGGCGTAGTGCACTCGGCGCTCTATGAAGCGGAACTGGATCGCGGTCAGCCCGATCACGATTGCCATCAGAATGACTGATTGGGCGGCGGAACTGCCGAGATCGAGCCCGACCATGCCGTCATACCAGACCTTGTAGACGAGGATCTCGGTCGCCTTGGCCGGGCCGCCTTGGGTCACGTTATGGATGATCCCGAACGTATCGAAGAACGCATAGACGATGTTGACAACGAGCAGGAAGAAGCTGGTCGGCGCCAGCAGCGGAAAAACGATTGTCCAGAACCGTCGGCGCGGCGAGGCGCCGTCGATTGCCGACGCTTCAAGCAGCGAGGCGGGGATCGATTGCAGGCCGGCGAGGAAGAAGAGGAAATTATAGCTGATCTGCTTCCAGGCGGCGGCGAGGACCACCAGCAGCATCGCCTGATCGGCGTCGAGCAGGTAATTCCAGTCGATCCCGAGTCGGCGCAGCCCGACCGCGATGATCCCGATGCTCGGGTTGAACAGGAACAGCCACAAGACGCCGGCGATGGCGGGGGCCACGGCATAAGGCAGAAGCAGCACCGTCTTATAGACCGCGGCGCCGCGCACCACCCGGTCGGCCATGACCGCGAGCAGCAATCCGGCCGCCAATGCCAATACGGCGACCGCGACGCTGAACAGTAGAGTGACCTCGGCAGAGGCGAGATAAAACGGGTCGCCGAGCACCGCCGCGAAATTCTCGGCCGCGACAAACTGCGTGGATAGGCCAAACGCGTCTTCGCGCCGCATCGATTGCAGGATCGCCTGAGCCGCCGGCCAGAAGAAGAACACCAGCGTCACCGCGAGCTGCGGCATCAGCAGAAACGCCGGGAACAACCAGCCGGAAAAGACGACGCGCCGCTCCATGCTTTAGGCCGACGCAGCCGGCTCCCAACTCGTCGTCCTAGCGAAAGCCGGGACCCACTCTTCAGCCGCACGTGCAGCTGGACCGTGGATCCCGGCTTTCGCCGGGATGACGATAGTGAAAATCGCTCCCGGCATAAGCGCGCGATTACTGCGTGTTCTTCTGGAACTGGCGCAGGATCGCGTTGCCGCGCGCCACGGCATCGTCGAGCGCGGGTTTGGGCTCGGCCTTGCCGGCGAAAACGCCTTCGAGATCTTCGGCGATGACATCGCGGATCTGCACCAGATTGCCGAGCCGCAGCCCGCGCGAGTTCTCGGTCGGCGGCTTGCCGGCCAGTTGCAGCAGCGGGATCTCGCGCCCCGGGTTCTTGTCGTAGAATCCCGAGGCCTTGGTCGCCTCATAGGCGGCCTTGGTGATCGGCAGATAACCGGTCACCTCGTGCATCTCGCGCTGCACCTCGGTGCGCGACAGATAGCTGAGGAATTTGGCGATGCCTTTGTATTCCTCGGGCTTCTTGCCGCCCATGATCCACAGGCTGGCGCCGCCGATGATCGAATTTTGCGGTGCGCCCTCGATATCGGGGTAGTAAGGCAGCTGGGTCATGCCAAAGGCGAATTTGGCGTTGGTTTTGACGTTGCCGTAGAACCCCGAAGATGTCTGGATCATCGCGCAATCGCCGCTCACGAACCGCCCCTCGGCTTCGTTGAGGCGCCCGCCGTAATCGAAGCTCTTGTCCTTGATCGCCTCGGCGAGAGCGGCGATGTGCTTGGTCATCACCGGCGTATTGAACTTGAGCTCGGTATCCGGTCCGTCGAGCCCGTTCGCCTTGGTCGCCAGCGGCAGATTGTGCCAGGCATTGAACTGCTCGACCTGCGTCCAGGTGATCCAGGCCGGCACGACCGCGCAATTCGCGCCGCCGGTCTTCAGCTTCTTGGCGATGGCGAATGTCTCGGGCCAGGTCTTCGGCGGCTTCTCCGGGTCGAGCCCCGCTTTGGTGAAAGCGTCCTTGTTCCAGTAGACGATCGCCGTCGAGCTGTTGAACGGCATCGACAGCATCTTGCCGTCGGCAGTGCTGTAATAACCGGTCACGGTCGGCAGATAATTCTGCGGGTCGAAGGGCTCGCCGGCATCCGCCATCAGCTGGTAGACCGGCTTCACCGCACCCTTGGCGGACATCATCGTCGCGGTGCCGACCTCGAAGACCTGCACGATATGCGGCGGATTACCGGCGCGGAACGCGGCCACCGCCGCGGTCATCGTCTCGGGGTACGAGCCCTTGAAGACCGGCGTGACCTTGTAGTCGGTCAGCGCGTTGAAATCGGTGGCGAGCTTGTTGACGCGCTCGGCGTTGATCGCGGTCATCGCATGCCACCACTGCAGCTCGATCGGCTCGGCCGACGCCGATCCGAGGCTCGCGGCAAAACAGGCCGCCATGGCGGCAAGCATGATCGGCTTCATTAGTCGTCCCCTTTGGGGCATCTCCGCGGAGCCGCCTGATGGCGGTTTTCGACTTATCAGGCGGCAGCTTGCCAAATCACGACCGGGGCGGGAAGCTTTTGTGACGCGTGTTGCAGGCTGCGGGGGAGGGGGTGGTGAGGTTGGCGCGAAGCGGCAGGGTTTCCGCCGCTGCCGTCGAGGATGTCCGGCGCCGGGCGGTGGCGCTCGACCTCGGCGCACCCCTGACGATTCGCGTTCACCCGCGGGCCCGGCGGCTGCTGTTGCGGATCGACGCGGCGGAACGGGCGATTGAATTGGTCCTGCCGTACGGTGTCCCGGCGGAACACGGGTTGCGCTTTTTGCGGGCGCAGCGCGGCTGGATCGCGGCTCGGCTGGAGGCCTTGCCGCGGCCGGTGGCATTTATCGAGGGCGCCATCGTGCCGGTGCTCGGGACGCCGCACCGGATCCACCGGGAGAGCGATCCGAAG
>VAZR01000147.1:4142-6637 GCA_005888515.1 Alphaproteobacteria bacterium
GCCAGCGGGTGTCTCTCATTCAGCTGGCGGCTGGTGCTGGCCCCGGAAAGCGTTGTCGACTACGTCGTGGCGCATGAGGTGGCGCATCTTGCCGAGATGAACCACGGGCCGCGCTTTTGGCGGTTGGTGCAGAGCCTGACCCCGGATCACGCGGCGCCGCGCGCTTGGCTCAACCGGCACCGCAACCAGCTATTGTCCTACGGCTGAGCCGTAACCGCTCCGGCGCTCGCTGCTTGCGCTATTGCGAAGCGCACCGAGCCCGTTTCCCTGCGGAACGTGTAAGCCGGCGAACGCGATCACATCGTTTTGCCAGGCGTTGAGAGGCTCTGTCCCGGTGAGCGCATTCTCGTTCCTCCGCGAGCAGGCGAAGACATTCGCAGATATCGTCGTCCATCCGTCGCAGGAGATGCTCCGTCATCCCGCCGGCGCGTTTTTTCGCGGCGGTCCGGAATGGCCGCATTTTGCGACCCAGATTTATGCTCGCCATTGCTGGCGGCGGATACCGACGCCGGTCGATTCCCGGCCGCATCCTCCCAGTCAATCGGTCGAGAGCGCCGATCGGGGGATCTGGTGCGGACCGATCAGCTACCATTTCGGCCACATGGTCGCTGATTTCGGAATGCGCATTGCAGCATCCAGCTTGCTTGACCAGGCAACTCCGCTTGTCTTCAGCGTCTGGGACCAGGGCGATGCCGAGCCACCACCGTTTTTCTGGCAAATCATCGATCATCTCGCGATCGACCGCCGCCGCGTGCTGCTCGTGCGCAACCCGATGCGGTTCGGGCGATTGGCCGTCCTGCCGCAAGCCGAAAGGAGGTTCGGCGGCGGGCCGAGCCGCCGCCACTTGCAGCTCATGGATGCAATCACCGCTCCGCCGTGGCCACCTGACCAAGACATCGAAACCGTTTTCGTCTCCCGGTCGTGGCGGCCGAGGGGACGATTCGCCGGCGAATCCTATCTCGACGAGGCGTTGGCCGCCGCCGGCGTCACGGTGTTTCAACCCGAAAGCGTCGACCTGTATGCTCAATTCCGGCTGTACCGGCGTGCGCGGCGGTTGATCTTTTCCGAGGGCTCAGCCCTCCACGCGCTACAGTTGCTGGGGCGTCTCGACGCGGAGATCGTCATCCTGGCGCGCCGGCCGTGGGCGCGGATGACCGCGGTCTCGCTGCGGCCGCGGGTGCGTAGCGTAAGGTCTATTCGAGCGGCGCGGGGGTTCGCCTACGGCCTGCTCCCTTCCGGGGATCGACAGCACCCGGCCGGGATCAGCGTGCTCGACGAGAGGCGCTGCATTGCCGGGCTACGGGTCCTCGGAATCGACATCGCTCGTTCTTGGGATCCGAAGATTTATACCGAGCGTCGCGACGGCGACATCGCCGCCTGGATCGGACACCGGCTCGCTTTCGCAACCCATCCGCGCGAGCGGCGGACAATCGAGCGCCACCTCCGCCGCCTGTCGCTGCGGCATCTGATGCCGCGGACCTCCGCGCTCAATTGATGTCGGGAATTAGCGAATTGCAAAAGCCGGGCATCACTGCGTACGCGGCACTGCTATCGGCTGTGCGCCTACGATGGAGCCTCGGCCAGGGAGGCGGGCCGCCGCATTAGCCACAAAAGAAGCAGCAGCGCCGGCGCGCAGAACAGCGTGCAAACGACAAAGAACGGTCGCGGCTGCACAAATTCGAGAGGTACGCGACAAAGGCGGAAGACGCCATGCCGCCGGTCACGTTCTCCGCGGCAATCGTGACGGTCAGCACGCCGACATCGTGCCCGGCCCAGAACTGCACCGCGTACATCAGGTTCGACAGCGCCTGCAACCCGCCGCCCACAAGCAGCGCGCGAAACACCCCGACCCTGGCTACCAGCACGCCGCCAAGCGCGACCCCAACCAGGGTCGCGATGACCCCGTAGATCTTCGAGATCGTCGCGACCTCGACTTTGGTAAAACCGAGCGCGACATAGAGCGGGTTCGACATCGAGGCGGCCAGCGCGTCGCCGAACTTGAACAGCACGATAAACACCGCAATGGCCACCAGCTGCACGCCGCCCGCGCGTTGGTACATTTCGTAAAACGGCGACACGACGGCGCGGCCCAGCCAAAGCTTGATGCGTGCTGCCGCGCTGTGACCGGGCAGTGATTCCGGCGGGCGGACACCACCCGGCTCAGGTGTCAGCAAGACCGTCACCATGCCGACCAGCATCAAGACCGCCATAAGCCCGTAGGCGAAGCTCCAGCCGCCATAGCTCGCTGCGTAAAGCGCGCCGGCGCCGGAAGCCAGCAGGCCGAAGCGGTAGCCCCATTGCGTCGCTGCCGCGCCGGCGCCCTGCTCCTCGGGGCGCAGCAATTCGATGCGATATGCGTCGATGACGATGTCCTGGCTGGCCGACAGGAAAGCGACGACGACTGCAGCCAATGCCGTCGCGACCGGATCGATGCGTGGGTCGGTCATGCCGAGCGCCAGGATCGCCAGCGCCAGCAGGAATTGAATCACCAATGC
>VAZR01000148.1 GCA_005888515.1 Alphaproteobacteria bacterium
ATTGCGGCTGCATGCGGGGAGGCAGCCGGATCTGTTTCTGCGCTGGAATGCGGTGCCGGTGGCGGCTACGGCGATCGACGTCATCGTGCATCTGCACGGGTTCTCGCAGCAGCGCGGCGACATGCTCCTCAGCGAGAAGGTGCCGCGCTCGGGCCTCGATCTGTCCGGTCGCATCCGGCCGACCCTCGCGCTGCTGCCGCGCGGCAATTGGATCCGCCACACCTATTACGATTTCCCGGGACTGCTCGATGGCGGCCTGGATCGGCTCGTCGCGTACAGTGTCGAGCGGTTCGCGGAAGCTATTGGCCAGCGCTCTATGGCGGTTGAGCGCTTGATCCTCACAGCGCATTCCGGCGGCGGCATGCCGGCGCTCGACGCGACCGCCGGCGCGACGCGTCCGCCGGACGAACTCCAGATATTCGACGGGCTGTACGGCCGTGATCCGAGCCTCGGCGACCCGATGCAGGGGCTGGAAGCGATCGACCGGTGGCTCGGCAAGCGGCTGGCAGGCGAACCGGCGCGGCCCGGGGGATTGCGGATCATCTATATCGAGCGCCAGACCGGGCCGTTCTCGCGCGCTGCCGGCGACCTGATCGCGCGCCGTCTCGCGCCGGTCGAGCCCGGCGTCGAGGCGGAGCTTGCGCGGCGCTATCGGGTCGAGCCTTCCGGCGTGCCGCATGGTTATATTGCGCTGATCGCCGGGCCGCAGCTCTTGGCCGATACGGCCGCGGAGATCGACTGGCGTTAGCGTCGAACGGGAGGGCTTCGTGTCCGGTGTCCTAGACGGAATTCGCGTTCTCGATTTCGGGCGCTATATCGCGGGGCCGTTTTGCGCCGCTTTGCTCGGCGATTTCGGCGCGGAGGTGATCCGTATCGAGCGGCTCGGCGGCGGCGAGGACCGCGGCCTGATCCCGGTCGGCGCCGGGCCGGACGGCGGCGGCGCGATGTTCCTGGCGATGAACCGCAACAAGCTTGGCATGACCCTGGACCCTGCCAGCCCGAAAGGGCGCGAGATTACTCGGAAGCTCGTCGCCACCGCCGATATCGTCGTCGCCAATCTGCCACCCGCCGTGCTGCGCTCGCTGGCCCTCGATCTCGACAGTTTGCGCGAGGTGAAGCCCGACATCATCCTGACCAGCGTCACCGGTTTTGGTGCCGGCGGCCCCTTGTCGCACAAGCACGGCTTCGACGGCATCGGCCAGGCGATGTCGGGCGCGGTCTATCTGTCCGGGACGCAGGACCTGCCGACCATGACGAAGGTGCCGTGGGTCGATTTCGGCACCGCTTTCCTGGCGGCGTTCGGTACGCTGGCGGCCTTGATCGAGCGCGGCAAGACCGGCGGCGGTCAGAAGGTCGAGGGTGCGCTGCTGCGCACCGCTGTCGCGATCAGCAATGCGATGCTGATCGAGCAGGCGCTGACCGGCGTCAACCGCACCGCATTCGGTAACCGCGCCTTCAACGCCGCGCCGGGCGACATCTACCGCACATGCGACGGCTGGATCGTCGTGACGGTGATCGGCCAGCCGATGTTCCGGCGCTGGTGCCGCATGATCGGCGAAGAGCATTGGTTGCAAGACCCGCGGTTTGGCGACGACCAGTCGCGCGCCGATCACGGCGACAGCATCTCATCGCGGATGATCCAGTGGTGCGCCGCTCGGAGCTGCGCCGAGGCGTTGGCCGAACTCGAAAAAGCCAGCATCGTCGCGGGCGAAGTCTATTCGCCGCAGCAGGCGATCGACGACGCGCATATCCGCGCCGCCGGGTTGCTTGCGGAACGCAGCTTCCCGACGCTCGATGCGACATTGCCGTTGGCGCCGACGCCGATCGAATTGTCGGAGACGCCGGGTACCTACCGCCGGCCGGCGCCGCTGATCGGTGAGCACACCGACGAAATCCTGACGGCTCTCGGCTACGATGCGTCGGAGATCGCCGCATTGCATGCCGAGAAGGTGGTGTGATGAGCAAGGCCTTCGTCAAGGAAACCGAGGACGAGCCGGAGCCGGCGATCGAGGCGCCGGCGCTCCCCGCCGGGCTCAAGAACTACATGACGGCCGAGGGGCATCGCCGTATGCAGCAGGAACTGCAGCGTCTGATTCGCGAGGAGCGGCCGAAAGTTGTCGAGATTGTGGCCTGGGCGGCGGGCAATGGTGACCGCTCCGAGAACGGCGATTACATCTATGGCAAGAAGCGGCTGCGCGAGATCGACGGCCGCATCCGGTTTTTATCGAAGCGGCTGGAGAGCGCCGAGGTGGTCGACCCGCGACTGCAGAAAAATCATGATCAGGTGTTTTTCGGCGCGACCGTCACCTACACCGATCGGCGCGGCGCGGAGAAGACCGTGACAATCGTCGGCATCGACGAAGCCGATCTCGACCGAAGCCAGGTCAGCTGGATCTCGCCGATCGCCCGCGCCTTGATGAAGGCCTACGAAGGCGATGTCGTCGAATTGCGGACGCCGACCGGCATCGAACCGGGCGGCCCGAAAGGCGGTGGCCCGATCAAGCGGAGCTCTCGTTATCAGCGCCTTCGTTGTCCGGCAGCCAGGGATTGGCCGAGGCGCAGAGGCGAATATGGCGCCACAGCCGAGCCTCCGAGGGCATCGACAGCAGCCGATATGGCAATGTCGCCTGGTGCCAGAGCGGATTAAGGCTCGGGTCCGTATCCAGGACCCTACCCCAACGCGCCCGCAACACTGCCTGCTCGGCCCGTTGCCGGGCATGTTTCTCGGGATCGAGGTGATCCAATCCGCGGCTCTTTCCTTCGTGGTGATAGGCGGTGATCGACGGTGTCCACAACACCTTCAGCCCAGCGCTGCGCAACTTCAGTCCGTAATCGATGTCGCTGTAATTGACCGGCAGCCCGAATTCATCAAACGGACCGTATTGGAGAAAGACCGAGCGGCGGGTGGCGAGGAATGCGCCATCCGCCGCGGCCGTGGCGCGCGTCACCTGAAACCGGCGGGCCGGACCGGGCTCATCCCGGCTTGCGTAAAGACCGTCATGGATCGGAGCGCCGGGCCAACCGAACAGGATGCCGCCGGACTGGATCGTATCGTCGGGGTAGAGAAGGCGGGCGGCGACCGCGCCGATTTCGGGCCGATCGAGCAAGCCCCGAAGTACCGCATCCCAGTCGTCGCTCAGCATTGTCATATCGTCGTTCGCGAAAACCAGCAGCGGCGCGTCGGTGGCCGCGGCGGCCCGGTTGTTCAGACGAGCCCAGTTGAACGGCTCGTCGATCCTCAGCACCTGCGCCCAGGGTTGTTCCGAC
This sequence comes from Alphaproteobacteria bacterium, assembly GCA_005888515.1. Classification (GTDB taxonomy): domain Bacteria; phylum Pseudomonadota; class Alphaproteobacteria; order ATCC43930; family CGMCC-115725; genus DATARH01. Next base: position 3,268 of record VAZR01000148.1, read on the forward strand.
AGCGCAGCGAGGATGCGCAAGGTCGTGGGATCGCGGCTGCCATTATCGACGATCAGCAGCCGCAGCGCTTCGGGCCTCTCGGCATGACGCCGCAAGCTCTCGGTGAAACGCGAGAGATCGATCCCATTATCGCGGGTCGGAATGATCACAAGCAGGTTTGCCGCCGGATCGCGCGGCTGCCAGCGGATCCTGAGCGGCGCGCCCGGATTGGCCGGCGCCTGCGCCAGCACCGGACGTCGGCCGCCAGCCGCAGCGATATAGGCGCGTACCGCGGCTTCGTGTGCTGCCGGCGAGGTCGCGGCGGCAGACGCTGCATCGCTCGCGACCAAAGGAAGCGGGATATGGCCGACACGGCTGTACTCGGCCAAGTGCAGTAGCAGCGAAGCGCGGGCGCTCGCGATCGAGGCGGTGACCAGGTTATCGGCAATGGCCCGATAAGCCGCATGTTCGACCGCGACCGTTTCGCCGAACGGGTTGGCCTCGAGCAACGTGTCGAAGTCGACAACCTGCCGCAGCAGCGGCGCCGAGCGGCGCGTCATTTCACCGTCGGAAGCGATGGCTTCCGCATCGGTGACATAAGCGGACGCGGCGCCGCGCGTCACGACAGCAGCAAACCATTCGAGCGCGCGGGGGTGCAACAGCGCGCCCTCGGCCAGAAACGCCAGCCAATCCGCTTCGAGCGACAGCGCGATCCGGCGCTCGGCGGCGGCGAGATCTTCGCCGGCCGCGGTATCCGTCCAGGCGATGCGCGGATCGCTGACGGCGCTACGCTCGGCGATCCGGCGGATTTCCGCATCGTCGCCGATCACGCAAAGCTGCCAATCGGCAATTGTCTGTGCGCGCATCGCGGCGAGCTGCGCGTATACTGTAGCCAGCGCGGCGCCGCGTGTCGGCAGGATCACCACGAAACGGCAGGGGCGCAGCGGCGCTCGCGCCGGCGGGACATCGTAAAGCCGGCGGAAGCGATCGTACCCGGCCAGCGGCACCGCGGTTTGCGCCTGTATGTCCGGCAGCTTCTCGGCGAGGCGCCGCAAATTCTGCTGCAGACGGGCGATTTCCTCACACAACGCCATCATGGCCTCGACGGCTCCGGCCGCCAGTCGGCGGTCGAAAAGCTGCTGCTGGTCGTCGAACGAACCGGCGAAGAACAGCTCTTTCAGCGCCTCGACATTGTCCGGCCGCAGTGTCGCGGCGCGGCGGTACGAGGCGATGGCGTCGTTGCGCTTGCCCTGCAACTTCAGGGCATGACCGAGCTGCAGATGAAGATCGGCGTCGTCCGGTTTTTCGGACAGCGCATGGCGGTAGGCTGCCTCGGCTTCGACGATCCGCCCGGAATCCTTCAGCATGTTGCCGTATTGGACGCGGATCTCGGTACGCAGCGGCGCGATCGCCAAGGCCGCCGCATAAGCCTCGGCTGCCGCCGCGTATTGGCGGCTGTCGCGCAGCCGGTCGGCTTCGCGGATTTGCGCCTCGCAGTCGGGACTGTTTGCCCCCGGGCTGATCAAACGCCGATCACACGAGCGGTTAAACAAGCCGGGGCCGGTCGCCCTCGACGATGATCCGCCACAAGACGCGGCTCTCGCGGCGGTCGTAATCGCCATGCGCCCGGTGCATCGTGGCGCGGTCGTCGATGACGAACAAATCGCCCTTGCGCCATTGATGCGTGTAGGTGATTTCCGGGCGGATCATGCGGTCGATCAAGTCGCTCAGATAAGCGCGGCTCGCTTCGGGGCTCATGCCCTCGATGTAAAGTGTCTTGGTGATGTGGAAGAACACCGCGCGCGACCCGTGCACCGGATGGGTGCGCACCATCGGATGGACGATGGGCTTACTGTACTTGTCCCAGTCTTCCGGCAGGGTGTCGCTCTTGCCGGTATCGAGACTGTTGACGGTGCGCAGCGAGTCGAGACGTTCCCGCTCGGTCTCGGACAAGGCAGCGTAAGCCGCGCGCATGTTGGCGACGCTCGTGGCGCCGCCGGCGGACGGGATCTCGACCCCGTACAGCATCGTCGCGGCGGGCGGGCGCTCGCGGTTGGTGTGATCGGTGTGCCAGCGCTCGGCCGGGGCCTGGCCGTTGCGGTGCCACACCAACCCGATATCCGGGTAACCGGGCATATGGTGCTGGGAGTAATGCTGCCGCATCGGCGGCCCGAACGCTTCGGCGGCGGCGAGGTACTGGTCCGGGGTGAGGTTCTGGCCATGAAACACCAGCGCGAGGTGCTCGGCGAGCGCCTGCGACAGCGCCTCTCTTGTCGCGGCATCGACCGGCTTCGATAGATCGACCCCGCCGATTTCGGCGCCGATCATCTTGGTCAACGGCGTTATCGTGATATCGGGCATGGCAGTCTCGCCCCTCGGCAGCCTAGTGCTGGCCGAGTGTAACGCGACCGATCGGCGGTAAAAAGCGCTGTCGGTGGCAGAGCATGGTCCGAGGCGGCATCAGCGTGTAGCCTGACCGAGCCGCAACGACCCGTAATGCGATGCCGAAGCATCACTTGGTGCTAATCGATCCCGGCCATTTCCATGCCGCGCTGGTACAGAAGGAGATGTATCCGGGCCTGTCGCCGGAAGCATATGTCTATGCGCCGCTCGGGCCCGAGCTGATCGACTACCTCGGCCGGATTGCCCGCTTCAACGCGCAGAGCGAGGCGCCGACCCGGTGGCAATTGCAGGTCCAGGCCGCGCCGGATTCTGGCACGGCTGGCCCAAGAACCGCCCGGCGGCATCGCGGTCATTGCCGGCCGTAACGGAGTGAAGATCGAGCGGATCGAGGCGGCGGTCGCGGCCGGGCTGCATGTGCTGGCCGACAAGCCGGCGATCATCCGGCGCGAGGATCTGCCCCGACTGGAAGCGGTGCTGACCCTGGCCGAGGAACGGGGTCTCGTCATGCATGATCTGATGACCGGCCGGATGAGCGAAATCAGTCGCGCGATCCAGGCGTTGCGCAACGACCCCGAAATTTTCGGGGAACCGGTGCCGGGAAATGCCGCCGAACCTGGCGTCAGCCTCAGCAATGCGCATCAGCTGCTGAAGACCGTGGCGGGCGTTCCGAATCGGCGGCCGCCCTGGTATTTCGACATCAGCGAACAGGGCGAGG
>VAZR01000149.1 GCA_005888515.1 Alphaproteobacteria bacterium
GGATCGTCATCGTGCTGGTCCGGGTGCTGCTACGGGCGAAAGGCTTTTACAGCGGTGGCCCGGCGGGCGCGAGGGCCGGCTCAGGTTGCCTCTGTGCGACGGTTTCGTTACATTCCGGCCCGCGTGAAGCCTCGGGGCCAGGCCCGATGGCGCCGCTTAACGCCGCCGGCTGATGAAAATTCTGACCTGCAACAGCAATCGGCCTCTGGCCGAGGCGATTTCGGCCTATCTCGGCCTGCCCCTGATGAAGGCGAGCGTCCGCCGCTTCTCGGACATGGAGGTGTTTGTCGAGATCCACGAGAACGTCCGCGGCGAGGATGTCTTCGTGATCCAGTCGACCTCGTACCCGGCCAACGACAATCTGATGGAGCTCTTGGTCGCGCTCGACGCGCTGCGGCGCAGTTCGGCGCGGCGGGTGACGGCGGTCATTCCCTATTACGGCTATGCCCGGCAGGACCGCAAATCGAGCCCGCGCTCGCCGATCTCGGCCAAACTCGTCGCCAATCTGATCACCACCGCCGGCGCGCACCGGGTCCTGACCATCGACCTCCATGCCGGGCAAATCCAGGGCTTCTTCGACATCCCGACCGATAATCTCTACGCCGAGCCGGTGCTGGTGAAGGACATCCAGGATAACCACTCCGGCCAGGATCTCGTCATGGTGTCGCCCGATGTCGGCGGCGTCTTCCGCACCCGCCAGATCGCCCGCCGGGTCGATGCCGATCTGGCGATTATCGATAAAAGGCGCGAGCGCGCCGGCGTCTCCGAGGTCATGAACATCATCGGCGATGTCGCCGGGCGGCGCTGCATTCTGGTCGACGACATCGTCGACAGCGCCGGCACCCTGTGCAACGCCGCCGAGGCGCTGATGGACAATGGCGCCGAGGGCGTTTATGCCTATGTCACGCACGGGGTGCTGTCGGGCGGTGCGGTGGCGCGGGTGGCCGCCTCGCCGATCAAGATGCTGGTGTTGACCGACAGCATCGTCGCGACCGAGGCGGTGCGGCTGTCGCAAAATATTCGCCAGCTGACGATTGCGCCGCTGATGGCCGAGGCGATCCTGCGGATCAGCGAGGAACGTTCGGTTTCGAGCCTGTTCGATTGAATCAGCAATCGGCGGCGTCGGCTGGGTGGATGTGCTCGCCGGCCGACCATTTTTTTGCATAGAGGAGTGACAAGTCGATGCCCGAGATCATCAGCCTCAGCGCCGAGCCGCGCGAGAGCACCGGCAAGGGCGCGGCCCGGGCAATGCGGCGCGCGGGACGCGTTCCGGCGATCGTCTATGGCGACAAGAAGGACCCGGTGCTGATCAGCCTGGAGCCGGGCGAGTTCGGCCGCGCGCTGGCGCGCCCCGGCTTCTACGCGCATCTGATCGACCTCAAGCTCAATGGGACGACATACCGCACCCTGCCGCGCGAGGTGCAATTCCACCCCGTCACCGAGACGCCGCTCCACGTCGATTTCCTGCGGGTCGGCGCCGGCGCCCAGGTCACCGTCGAGGTGCCGGTCGTGTTCATCAACCACGAGCGCGCCCCGGGGCTGCGCCGCGGCGGCATTCTCAACATCGTGCGACACGGCATCGAGGTGGTCTGTTCGGTCGACAACATCCCCGAACGGATCGTCGTCGATCTCGACGGGCTCGAAATCGGCGACAGCATCCATATCGGCGCGGTCGAGATCCCGGAAGGGGCGCGTCCGGTAATCCATGAGCGCGACTTCACGATCGCGACGATCGCCGCCTCCTCGGCGGTGCGCGAGGAAGCCGCTGCCGCCGCCGCGGCTGCGGCGACTGCCGCCGCCGCCCCGCCGGAGCCGGAGGAAGGCGAGCAGCCGGCGGCTGCGCCTGGAGCAGCCCCCGGGGCCGCGCCTGGAGCCGCTCCCGGGTCCGCGCCGTCGTCCTAGGCCTCGGTCAGGCGATGCGCCTGATCGTCGGGCTCGGCAATCCGGGCCCGCGTTATGCCCGCAACCGCCACAATGTCGGTTTTATGGCCGCCGAGGCGATCGCGCGCCGGTATGGCTTCCCGGCGTTTCGCGACCGCTTCAAGGGCGAACTCGCCGAGGGGGTGATCGCCGGCGCGCGGCGCCTCTTGTTGCGGCCGCAGACCTTCATGAACGATTCCGGCGAGTCGGTTCTGGCGGCGATGAGCTTCTACAAGATCCCGCCGGAAGAGATCGTCGTGATCCATGACGAACTCGATCTGCGGCCGGGCAAGGTGCGGGTCAAGCGCGGCGGCGGCTCTGCCGGCCATAACGGGCTGCGCTCGATCGACGCGATGATCGGGCCCGATTATTGGCGGGTCCGCATCGGCATCGGCCATCCCGGGATCAAGGAGCTGGTCCACCCCTACGTGTTGCAGAATTTCACCACGGATGAGGCGCGCTTGATCGTGGCGCCACTGCTCGATGCGATCGCCGAGACGATCCCGCTGCTCGTGGACGGCGCGCCCGACGCTTTCATGAGCGAGGTCGCGCGTCGCTTCACGCCACCCGATCTCGATGCCGAAGAGGGCGACGAGCGGCCGTAGAGGGCAGAAGATCGCACCTTCTGGATATCGCTGCCGTCGGCCATAAATAGGGCTGTCATGGCCGGACTTGTTCCGGCCACCCACGGATTTAGCTGCCGTCGTGGTCTTCGTGGATGACCGGGTCGAGCCCGGTCATGACGGTTTTGGGTTGGGAGAGACATGGGTTTCAACTGCGGTATCGTCGGCCTGCCGAATGTCGGCAAATCGGCGTTGTTCAATGCGCTGACTGCGACGCAGGCGGCCGAGACGACGAAATATGCGTTCTCGACGCGCGAGGCGAATGTCGGGCGGGTCGCCGTCCCCGACGAGCGCCTGGCCGTGTGTGCCCGCCTCGCCAAATCCGCCAAAATCATCCCGACCCAGCTCGAATTCGTCGATATCGCCGGGCTGGTGCGCGGCGCCTCGAAAGGGCAGGGGCTCGGCAACCAGTTTCTCGGTCATCTCCGCGAGGTCGATGCGATCGCCCATATCGTGCGCTGCTTCGAGGACGACAACGTCGTGCACGTCGAGGGCTCGGTCGATCCGATCCGCGACGCCGAGACCGTCGAGACCGAGCTGATGCTCGCCGATCTCGAGAGCCTGGAGCGGCGCGCCGTCGCGGTGCAGAAACGCGTCCGCGGCGGCGAAAAGGAGGCGCGCGCTCTGCTCGGAGTCATCGAACCGGTGCTCGCCGGTTTGCAGGAAGGCGTGCCGGCGCGCCGCGCCGCGCTGGCACCGGAGCAGCAGAACGATCTGAAAGCGCTGCAATTGTTGAGCGCCAAACCGGTGCTCTATATCGCCAATGTCGATGAGGGAGCCGCCGCTTCCGGCAACGCGTTGAGCTGCCGGGTCGCCGAATATGCCGCGACGCAGGGCGCCGAGACCGTGACGATTTCGGCGGCGATCGAGGCCGAGCTCGCGGTCCTCGCCGACCCCGCCGAGCGGAACGAATTCCTCGCCGCGCTGGGCCTCGGCGAAACCGGGCTCGACCAGGTGATCCGCACCGGCTATGCGCTGCTCGATTTGATCACGTTTCTAACCGCCGGGCCCAAGGAGTCGCGCGCCTGGACGATCACCCGCGGCACC
>VAZR01000071.1 GCA_005888515.1 Alphaproteobacteria bacterium
GGGCGCTGTCCGGCGTGGGGCTCGCCGAGATCGACCATCTGACGCACAACGTGCATCGCGGCCGCATGGGGCTATGGGCCGAGTTCTACGAGCGGCTCTTTAATTTTCGCGAGATCCGCTATTTCGACATCGAGGGTCAGCTGACCGGCCTCAAATCGAAGGCGATGACCAGCCCCGACGGCAAGATCCGCATCCCGATCAACGAAAGCGCCGACGACAAATCGCAGATCGCCGAATACCTCCAGGCCTATCACGGCGAGGGCATCCAGCACATCGCGCTGGCGGCGAACGAGATCTACCAGACGGTCGAGGCCCTGCGCGGCCGCGAGGTCAAATTCATGTCGGTGCCGGAGACCTATTACGAGGCGGTCGACGCGCGGCTGCCCGGCCATGGCGAGGATCTGGCGCGCCTCAAGCGCGACCAGATCCTGATCGACGGCGCGCCGGCACAAGGGCAGGGATTGCTCTTGCAGATCTTCACCGAAACCGTGATCGGCCCGATCTTTTTCGAGATCATCCAGCGCAAGGGCAATGAAGGGTTCGGCGAGGGCAATTTCCGCGCCCTGTTCGAGTCGATCGAGCGCGACCAGATCCGCCGCGGCGTCCTCACCGAGTCACCGACTTAGCTATCGGTTTTCGAAAATTGTGTACGCGCGGTCAGTAGATCCGTCATGCAAGACGACCGAGAAATCCTCGCACTCTGCGAGCAGGTGAAGGCTGCTGATGAGGAATTTCATATCGCCCTCGCCTTTCACGAAGCCTGGAAACCCGCAGCCTACGACAAGGCATTACACGACCGAATTGGCCGCTCTTACGCCGCAAATACCTTCCGAGTGATCGCCGCGGCGCTTCGGAGGGAGATGTTGTTGGCGTTAATGCGGCTGTGGGATAACGACAGCCGAGCGGTTCGGATGAAGTCGGTTGGACGCATCCTTGGGAACCGGCGGGTCGCAGATGTTTTAGCGGCCGATACTGCGCGCCAGTGGGATCAGCCGATCGATCCGTCGACTGTGGCCGATTTTCCAGAGGAAGATCGGGCTCGAATGCTCGCGGCTATCCGTCGGAGCGAAGCAGGCTACGGAGAACAGGCCGCGGAAATACAGCGAACGCGGATTGCCGACGCGGTTTCGCTTATTCGAAAGTACGTTGATGGGGAGGGCCAAACGACGTTGCGAAACTTGAGGGCCTTGCGGAACCAGCGCCTCGCTCATCGTGAGGTCGAGGCCAGGCCCGCGGCGGTGACTGCAAAACAGAGTACAACCGATCAGGAAATCGAGAGCTTTTATCAGGATATGGCGAATCTAATCCGGTTGCTCAAAGGCGCCGTAGAGCGGACCAGCTACAACCCTGATGATACGGCGCAAATTCACGCGGAGAACGCGGCGTTGTTTTGGGCAGGCGTAAAAGGAGAACGAACGGTGGGGCATCCTAATTACCCAGACTCCTTACCCTAAATTTGGTCTTACTTGGGTAAGCTAATCGGAGTTGTCCGATCGATCTGCGAAGGCCGCTTGAAGCGCACGACATCGTTAAGGCACCGCTTGTCCAGCGCCTTCGCGTCCTCTGCGTACCTTCGCGTCCTTTGCATTAAAGCGTTGTTTTCCTAATGCGACATCAAGACCGGCGCGGTCATGTGCGCGAGCAATTCGCGGCTGACCCCGCCGAGAAGCGCCTCGCGGAATTGCGAATGGTGGTAGGCGCCGGCAACGATCAGATCGGCGTCGAAATCGGTGGCGCGCGACAGCAGCACATCCGATACCGGCATGTCGCCCTGCAGCGTGTGCTCCGCGCGCGCCGCGATGCCGTGGCGTTCGAGATGGCGGACGATCCGGTCGAGCCCCGGCGGATCGCGGTCGAAGCTCGCCTCACGCGCCCGCACGGTCACGACCATCACCGCCTCGGCCTTGCCGAGCAGCGGCACCGCATCGTGCAGCGCGCGGGTGGCTTCGCGTGTCCCGTCCCAGGCGATCAGCGCCCGCCGGCCGATCGCGGCGAAATTGCCGGCATATGGCACAACCAGCATCGGCCGGCCGCAGGCGGTGATGATGTCCTCCGGCCGGAACCCGCTCGGCGCGCGGTAATCGGACGAGGATTGGCCATACACGACGAGATCGACGGTCTTCACGAGAGTCACCAGATCGGCGGCTTCGCCGGAGCCGAACAGGTGCCAATCCCCATCGATGTCGTTGGGCCGCACCGTTTCGCGATAGCGCTGCTCGATGATGTCGGCGAGCGCGGCGCCGCGCGTCGTATCGGCGTTGGGTGCCGGCGGTATCTGCGGCGCCGGCATACCGGCAACGAGGCTGCCTTCGGCAAGTCCGGCGGCGCCGGCCGGTGCGGCGATGCCGAGATCGCCATAAGGCGCGGCGCCGGCAATCTCCTCGGTCATTACGTAGGCGGCCGAGAGGTGGGCTTGATGCTCGCGCGCGATGGCTGCGGCGAGCCGCAACCGGTGTTCGCCGGCATCGGTGGGATCGAGACAGACCAGGATGTCACGGAGGGCCATCGCGCCTCTCCTATGCGGATGGGAGTTAGCCCCTCAACATCCGGGTCGAGCCGGTGTTCCAGCCGATGAATGGAAGGCCGGACCCCTTGTCAGAGGCATAAGCGGCTGAAGGATGGGTTTAATCGGGGATTAAGGCACAGCGCCTACCCGTTTTTGCCATCGGAGGCCAATCAGGGGGTGCGTTATGAAGACTGGAAGATTGGTAGCGGTCCTGCTCCTCGCCGGGGCGTGCTGGCCGCTCTCGGCGTCGGCACAGGGTGTGCCGCGGGGCAGCTATCTGAGAACCTGTGAGAACGTCTACATCCGAGGCGACACGCTGATTGCGACTTGTCGGCGTGCCGACGGCTACGCCCGGCAAAGCGCCTTGCCTGCGGTTCAGAGCTGTGTCGGGGATATCGGCAACAGAAACGGCACGCTGACATGCAACTATGCCCGTGGCCCCGCGAGGCAGGAGCCCTACTACGCCGGACCGGGCGCTGCCCCCGGCTATGGTCAGGAATGGGAAGGGCGCCGCGAGCATTGCGGACGCATGCGCGAGCGCCTGCGCGAAATCCGCTACCGAATGGAAAGTGCTCCGCCGTGGGAGCAGGATCGGCTTGGCACGCGACTTCACGAAATACGGGAACGTCTGCGGCATGAATGTTGGGGTCATTGGCGAGAAGAGGAATAAAACAGCTCACAGATCCGTTCCGCAGGGTTTGTCTTAGCGCAACGTAATCCAATGCAAGATGAATAAGCCAACTCAAAGGAATATGCGTAGAGTCGGGACGTTGTGAGTTTGCCTTGGAGCAGGGAAATCTCTGCTCTATTGTGAGGAGAGAAACTCATGACGTTTAATCGTTTCGTGGCGGCGAGCACTGTTATTGCTGTGTTGACCCTGCCCGCGCTGGGAGCATTGGCCCAGGGCGCCACCTCTTTTTACATCGTGCAGGACGTGAAGAGTAAGAAGTGCACGATTGTCGATAAGAAGCCGGTCGCGACAGAGGCAACGGTCGTCGGTCCCGAGGGCGTGGTCTACAAGACGCGCACCGAAGCCGAAACCGCGATGAAGACCGTCAAGGTGTGCACCAGCTCGTAGCTCCACGCCCGCCGGTTGGGCTAACAGCTCGTCTAAGAGGCTTGCCTACGGTTACTGCGGTGCCGCGTTGATTTGCACGCACCTCTGCTTTTCACTGGCAAGCCGGAGTGACCGGGCCGGGCTGGTAGGGTCAACATCCTTCCAGCCCGGTTGCTTTCCGACGGAACGCCGGCCTTCCCGATCAGTGGCTCGCTTCCCGCGGTACGTGTTCCTCGCAATTCATGTGGCACGGTCGGCATGCACCACTTCTCCCGCTGTAACGGGCACACTGGCCCCATGTTCAGCAAGTCACTGAATTTCCAAGCAGGTTGCGCAGCTCGGTTTTGAGCACCTTGCCGTAATTGTTCTTCGGCAGGGCGTCGACAAAACGGTATTCGCGCGGCCGCTTGAAGCGGGCGATGTGGTCGAGGCACAGCTTGTCGAGCGCGGCTTCCGCAATCTTCGCCTCAGGCTTTGCGACGACAAACGCGACGACCTCCTCGCCCCAATCCGGGTGCGGCCGGCCGACCACCGAGGCCTCGACGACGTCGGGGTGGCGCAGCAGCACCTCCTCGATCTCGCGCGGATAGATGTTGCTGCCGCCGGAGATGATCATGTCCTTCGAACGGTCGCGCAGGGTCAGGAAGCCGTCCTCGTCCATGCTGCCGAGATCGCCGGTGTGCAGCCAGCCGCCGCGCAAGGTCTCGGCATTGGCCTCGGGGTTCTGCCAATAACCCTTCATGACGCAATCGCTCTTCGTGACGACCTCGCCGACCTCGCCCGGCGATACTTCCCGGTCTTGCTCGTCGACCACCTTGACCAGGACGCCGGTGCGCGCCACGCCGCACGAGCCCAGCCGCTCGCGCCAGCGCGGATGCGCGCTGTCGGCATGCAGCCGCTGGTTTAACCCGGTGATCGTCATCGGCGACTCGCCCTGGCCGAACAGCTGGTAAAGCCGCGGCCCGAACAGCCCGAGCGCCTTTTCGAGATCGGCGACATACATCGGCCCGCCGCCGTAATAGATCGTCTTGAGGTTGGCGAGATCGGCGCCGAGCACTTCCGGCGCATGTGCCAGCCGCGTCAGCATCGTCGGCGCCGCGAACAGCGACACGCGCTCGTTGCGCCGCATCACGTCGAGGATCGCCGGCACATCGAAATGCGGCAACACGATCTGATGCGCGCCTTGCAGCAGAAACGGCAGCGCATAGAGCCCGGCGCCATGCGACACCGGCGCGGCCAACAGATGCGTGTCGCGCTCGTCGACCCGGTCGATATCGGCGTAATAGCACTGGCTCATGAACAGCAGGTTGCGGTGGGTCAGGACCGCGCCCTTCGGCCGGCCCGTTGTGCCGCTGGTGTAGAACAGCCAGGCATGGCTGGTTGGATCGCCGGATTCCGGCCGCATCGGCTCGCTGTTCGTCACCAGCGCGTCGTATTCGGCGGTGCGGGTCGAAATCACCGCATCGAGCGTGTCGACCAAACCAGCGAGCGGCATCAGCGCCTCGACGAGCCCTGGTGTTGCGACCAGCAGCCGCGCCCCGGAATTGCCGGCGATGTATTCGACCTCGCGCGGATGCAGCCGCGCATTGGTCGGCACCGCGCACAGCCCGGCCGCCCAGCAGCCGAACATCAATTCAACGAACTCGCCGCAATTTTCCAGGCACAGCAGCACCCGGTCGCCGGGTTTGAGGCCGCGCGCCCGCAAGCCGCCGGCGACACCGGCGATGCGCCGCGCCAGCTCGCGATAATTCCAGGCCTGCCGCTCGTCGCTGACCGCCGGCTGCTGCGGCAGTCGGCGCGCCACATCGAACAGCAGCGCCGCGAGATTCATGGCGTCGGCCGTCTCAAAAAGGCTTGTGCGAGGACTGGATCAGCACGGTGCGTCCTTCGAGACGCCCGCTGCGCGGGCTCCTCAGGATGAGGGTCGCCTTTGATCCCATCATAAATTCACCTCATCCTGAGGAGCGCTCGAAGAGCGCGTCTCGAAGGACGCACATCCGAACTGCAGCTACGCCACTGCCGGCTCGGCGAGGGCGGCGCGAACGAAAGCCGGATCGAAGATCTTGTCGGCCATGACTTGGCAGCGCTTAATCAGCCGCGGCTCGTCCGGCCCGTAATCGGCGTGGGCGTTGTGTGCAAGGTGCCGATATCGTCCCAGAACAGCACATCGCCTTCCGTCCAGCGATGCACATAGCGGAAGCGCGGCTGCAATTGATGCTCGAACAGAAACGCGAGGATCTCGTCGCTCTCTTGCTCGGGCAATTCGTTGATGCGGATCGCGTAGCCGGGGTTGGCGTAGAGCACCTTCTTGCCGGTGATCGGGTGCACGAGGAAGATCGGGTGCGACACCGGCGGCTTCTGCTTGCGCTGCTCCTCCGATAGCGGCGGCCGCCAGCTGCCCGGGCGCTGCCGCATCATCTCCCAGAACTTATTGAAATCGTGCAGTACGGTCATGCCGTCGAGCCGGGTCTTCAGCTCCTTGGGCAAGGCCTCGTAAGCGGCGTGCATGTTGGCGAATTCGGTGCCGCCGAGGGTCACCCCGTCGCGGCGCGGCACCTTCAGCGCGTACAGCACATTCGCGAGCGCGATCGTGTCGCTGTACGACATGTCGGTGTGCCAATCCTGGCCGGCATCGCGCGCGCCGATCGGCTTTCCGTTCTCGACGATGTTCGACAGGGTCATGACCTCGGGATGGCCCGGCTCCTGAAAGGTGCCGGCGACGTTGATCTCGAGCGAGCCGAACTGGCCGGCGAACGCCTTCAACTGCGCCGCGTCGAGCCGCTGCGCCGGAAAACGCAGCACGCTGTATTCGCCGAATGCCCGCAGGATTTCGCCGAAATCGCGCGCCGCGAGCGGCTTTGCCAGATCGACGCCCTCGACCGTCGCGCCGAGTGTCTCGCCGGTGGATGTTATTTTCAGCATTCCACCACCTCAAAAATCAGCTGTCATTGCGAGCGAAGCGAAGCAATCCCCCTACCGCATTGCGCTCATCCGATGGGGATTGCTTCGTCGCTTCGCTCCTCGCAATGACGCCAACAGCGCATTAGCGTGGCTCGCCGGCAAATCCGCCTTGGATTTCGGCGACCCGGGCGAGCGCGGCCGCCGACAATGGTCCCTTGTCGAGCGCCCGCGCCGCATATTCGAGATGGTCCATCGTCGAATACCCGACAAGCACCGTTGAGACGGCGGGGTGCGCGATGACGTAGCGTAGCGACGCTTCGATGATGCTGTCGGCATGGCCTTCGCGCACCAGCGGCTCGAAGCGGCGGGCGCGCTCGACATCGCGGCGGTAGTCGGAGCCCGAGCCGATCGGCGCCGGCGGCGGCGAGCCCAGCGGGTGGCGCTCCTCGGTGCCGCTCAGCGCGCCGCCGGCCAGCACGCGGATATTGATGATGCCCATCCCGGCGGCCTGGGCATGGCCGAGCAGGTTCGCGTAATCCTGGGCCGGGAAGCCGGCCGGGACCGGCGCGCCGGGGCTCGGGTTCAAGAGATTGTAGCTGGCCTGCCCGGTATCGAAGCGGCGGGCGTCGATGACCCGGTTCAGCGCCGCGGTCTCGCCGTTCGCGGTGATGCCGAAAAACCGGAACTTGCCCTGATCGCGCAGCCGCTCGAAGGCGGGAATGACCTCCTCCAGGATCGCATCGACACCGTAATCGGCGCCCTTTGTCGTGCCGACGATCGCATTATGGAACTGGAACAGATCGACCGAGTCGCGCTGCAGCCGTTGCAGGCTGGCTTCGAGGGAAGCGGCGATCGCCTGACCGATCTGGCTGCGCTCGGTGGGCGGCAATCGCACCTTGGTGCCGACATAGACATCCGGCTTCAGCGCCTTCAGCACCCGGCCGAGATTGCGCTCGGATTCGCCGTTGCCGTACATCTGCGCGGTGTCGAAATAGTTGATGCCGAGCTCGACCGCGCGCGCGACGGCGCGTTCCTGGTCGGCGGCGGCGCCCTTGATCATCAGCCCGCCGACCGCGCCGCAGCCAAAGCCGAGCAGCGATACGTCGAGACCGGTCCTGCCGAGCTTTCGTTTCTCCACTGCGGCCTCCTGCGCCATGCATGCGGGCGGATAAGATCGCCGGCAAGGGAGACTGTCAATTATCCGGGATTGGCGGCGCCCTTCCGGTTAGAGTCCCGGAAAATTCGCGTGGGGAGGAATGAATGACAAATGCAGACCCGGCGCTGATCGACGATCTGGTCGCCGCCAACCGCATTCTCTACGACCAGGGGGTCGTCGACGGGTTCGGCCATGTCAGCGGCCGTCACGACCAAAACCCCGAGCGCTTTCTGCTGGCGCGCAGCATGGCGCCGGGCCTGGTGACCGCGGCCGACATCATGGAATTCGATCTCGCCGGCGATCCGATCGACCCGCAGGGCCGCACGCCATACCTCGAACGCTTTATCCACAGCGAGATCTACAAGGCCTATCCGGCGGTTCAGGCAGTCGTGCACAGCCATTCGCCGGCGGTGATCCCGTTCGGCGTGGTCGGGACACCGCTCAAGCCGATCTACCACATGGGCTCCTTTCTCGGCCTCGGGGTCCCGGTATTCGAGATCCGCGAGGCCGGCGGTCCGGCAACCGACATGTTGATCCGCAGTCCGGAGCTCGGCGAGGCCCTGGCCAAATCGCTCGGCAGCTCGGCGGTGGCGCTGTTGCGCGGGCACGGCAACGTCGTGGTTGGCGCGTCGGTTCAGGAAGTCGTGTTCCGGGCGGTTTACACCGAGATCAATGCCCGGCTGCAGGCTGAGGCTCTGCGGATCGGGCAGGGTCAGGTCGTGTTTCTCAGCGATGCCGAGGCGATGGCCTCGATGACCACCAACCAGGGTCAAATCACCCGCCCTTGGGAGCTGTGGAAGGCGAAGGCGCTCGCGGCCGGAAAATGACTGCCGGCGATTCTCCGCAGTGGACCGACAGCGGGATTTAGGTCGTGTTCGGGATCGTCCGAAACGGGCCAGCATTCCCGCCCGTTGCGGGGGAAGAACGATCGGCCTGTGGCGTTGACCGATCGCGGGCTTAAAATGACCTAATGCCTCCTCGGCAGGAGGATTCCATCATGCACGCCTTGTTCCGCGGCATCTCCGTCATCCCGGTTCTGACCATCGAGCGGGAGCGGGATGCGGTTCCGCTTGCCCATGCTCTGTTCGAGGGCGGGCTCTCTGTTATCGAGATCACGCTGCGTACCGCCGCGGCTCCGGGAGCGATCGCCGCGATTATGCGCGAGCTGCCGCAAGTGACGATCGGCGCCGGCACCGTGATGCGCGCCGCCGATATTGCGATAGCGGTCCACGCCGGCGCGCGGTTTCTGGTCAGCCCGGGCTTGACGCCGGAGCTGGCTTCCGCCGCGCTGGCTACCGAATTGCCGTACCTGCCCGGTGTCGCGACGCCATCCGAGGTGATGACGGCGCGGGCTCTCGGCATCTGCGTCATGAAGCTGTTTCCGGCCGAGGCGCTCGGCGGCACTGCTTGGCTCAAGGCGATGGCGCCGGTGTTTCCGGGCGTCGCGTTTTGCCCAACCGGCGGTATCGACGAAGCGAGCGCCGCGGAATATCTCGCCCTGCCCAACGTGCCGATGGTCGGCGGTTCGTGGATGGCGCCGAAAGACGCGATCGCCGCCGGCGATTGGCGCCGGGTGCGCCGGCTCGCCGAGCGGGCTGCCGCGATCGGCCGTCGCGAGGCCGCGTAACAGCGGCCCAGCGGCTTTAGGAGGGCGGCTCAGTACGGCGGCCGCGGCCGTACAGGCCGCCACGCCGAGTAGCAGTTCGGCACATCGGGGTAATACCCCGGCGGATAATCGCAGTAATACGACGCAGTGGGCGCATACGGCGCGGCCGGCGGGTATGGCTGATAGGGCGAGTAGCTGGGCGGCGGATACGGCGAGTACGCCTCATAAGGCGCGGCGTCCTCGTCTTCGTAATATTCCTCGGTGACGTAATCGGGATACGGGTAGACCGGGCTGGGGTAGTAGTACCAGCCGCCGTCGACCACCCACCACCAGCCATAGCGGCCACCATGCCAGGTCTGGCGCCATTGGCCGCCGCGCCACGCCCTCAGCTCATGCGGCGCAAAGCGTGCAATGTCGCCGCGGAACACGTGGCGCGGCCCGGCCTGTCTGCGAGGCCGGGTGGTGCCCGGCGCTGCGGGTGAACCCGGCGCGGCATTGGCGCTCGGCTTGGCCGTTGAGGGTTTGCTGGGCGCGGCGCCCGTCGGCGGTCCCCGGAGCGCGCTCGGGGGAGGGGCGGTCGGTGGTTGGGCCGCCGGTGGTTGGATCGCCGGCGGTTGTACGCCGGGCGGTGGCGAAGACGGCTGTCCCGGCCCGGGCGCCTGAGCCACGGCCGGCAGGGCGATGGCGATCACCAGCGAGGCGGCAAGCCCGGCGGACAGCCGGCCGGCGGAGCGGCGCATTATCGAATTTCCCTCACAGCGGTGCTGCCGCCATAACGTTGCGTGCCGGCCGGCATTCCACCCAGGTCGGCGGCCCCGAAAGGGCGCTTACCAGGGCCCCGGCCGCGGAAAACCCATCCCGCGATAGGGGCCCGAAGGGTAGGGGCCCCAAGCGAGCGAGCGGTTGCGGTAAGACCAAGGCGGCACGAACGGGGCGGGGCCCATTTCGTCCGGCTCCTCGCCATAGACCGGCGGCGGTGCATAGGGCCGCGCGCCGCGATACGTATAGGGTTCATCGGGCGGCCAGCCTTCACGATAGACCCGCTCGCGGCGTTGAGCTTGCTCAATGACCTCTGTGCTGCGGCTGCGACGTTCGGTCCGAGCGATCTTTTTTTCAGGCTGATCGGGTGCGGTCGAGGCGGCCGACGGTGGCTTACGATGCGGCCGTGGCGGCGTCGCCTCTGTCGCCTGTTTCGGTTGCGGCTTGGTGGTCTTCGGGATCGTTGCGGGCGGAGTGGCTTGCTGAGCCTGCTCCGTTTGCGGTTTGCCGATATTCGGCTGTGGCGCAGGCGGCGTCGCATCGGCAGACGGGGTCGAAGCGGGCGGCGGCATCGTAATCGTCGGCTTTTTCGCCGCGGGTGCCTGCTTCGAAGCGGGCGCCGATTGCGCCGTGGCTGCCGGCGGTTCCCGGCGGACCGGGCTAAGCGGCCCGGCAGCGGATGGCGGTGTTTCGGCCGTCGTCGAAGCTTCGGCGGCACGCGATGGCAGCGGCATCAGCAGCGTCACGGCCGAAAACAGCAACAGCAAAACAGCGGGATGTTCGCAGCGGGCCAGCCGACTGCGCCAAGGGGGTTGGTGCGGCATTGCTCCTCCGGTGGCCAGGGTCTGTTGATTATTCGCGGCATTCGTTCTGATCGTTCCTGCCCAAAACTCACTCTCCAAAACTCCCTGTCCAAAAGACAGGCCGCGATGCGCGAGCACGATTTTCGCGCGGGGTCGTTTGCCTGTTGGTCGAGGATAACAGGAGGTCGATCATGCGTAACCAAATACGCGGCATCAGCTACGCCGCGATGGCCGGGGCGGCAATGCTGCTGTCAGTGGCGGCAATTCCGGCGCAGGCCCAGGGCGTGCCGGGCGGATCTTATCTGCAAAGCTGCACGAACGTTCGCATGCACGGCGACCGGCTCATCGCCGAATGCCGCCGCGCGGACGGGAGCTGGGATCGTTCGGCGCTCAACGTCGGCGGCTGCGCCGGCGGGATCGCCAACACCAATGGCCAGCTGACCTGCAATTACAGTGGTCCGGGCTACGGCTCCTCATACGATCGGGCTCCCCCGGACCGATATTACGGCTATCCGCGGTATTACGGCTACGGCCGCTAGTCGCCCGGCCAAAAGGGCCCCGGCTGGATCGCCGGGGCTCTTTGCGGCTAATAGCCGTACCAGTACCGCCGCTCAACCCCGCGCCCGCGCTTTCTCGATCTCCGAATTCAGTTCGGCGCCGGCGAGAACGATGTAGGCGGTCACGTAAAACCATACGAGCAGGATCACGACCGCGCCCAACGAGCCATACGTCTTGTCGTAGGAGCTGAAACGCGCGACGTAAAACGAGAACCCGGCCGAGCCGACCAGCCACAATAGCGCGGCTCCAATCGTGCCGGCGCTGAGGCAGTGCCAGCACGGGTTTTGCCGTGCCGGCGCATAGCGGTACAGCACACCCAGAGCAAACAGCACCAGCACCGCGAGCACCGGCCAGCGGATCAGCGAGACTCGGTCACGCCACAATTCGGAAATCGGCAGGTAAGCAATCACCGCCGGAATGACCGCGATCAGGAACAGGCTCACCAAGGCAAACAGCCCGATTCCGAGCGTCAGTGCGATGGCGCGGCCATAGAACGACAGGGTCCCCCGATTATCCCGCTCCTCATAAGCAACGGTTAGCGCTTGCATCAGCGCGCCGGTGCCGCTGGTGGCGCTCCATACCGCG
>VAZR01000116.1 GCA_005888515.1 Alphaproteobacteria bacterium
AACCTGCTCGAATACAACGCGGTGATGGATCGCTTTGTGCGCCGGTTTATGCGGATTATCGCCGTCGCGCTCGACCTGCCGCCGGATTGGTTCGACGAGGCCTTCACCGACAGCATGCACACGCTGCGCCTGTCGCATTACCCGCCGGTCGCGCCCGAGCCGAACCAGTTCGGCATCGCGCCGCATAGCGACAGCAATTTCATGACCTTCCTGGCGCAGACCAAAATCCCGGGCCTGCAATTACGCATGGCTCCAAGTGGACCTAATGGCGGCGATTGGCTCGACGTGCCCTATGTGCCGAATTCCTTCGCGGTCAATTCCGGCGACACGTGCATCGCTGGACCAACGGCCGCTTCCTGTCGACACCGCATCGCGCCGTGCCGCCCCAAACCCGCGACCGCTACGCGATCCCGTTCTTCTTCGGACCGCGCTTCGATCAGATGATCGAATGCCTGCCAACCTGCACCGGCCCCGATAACCCGCCGCGCTGGGAGCCGATCACCTACGCCGATTGGCAGACCTGGTGGTACGACGCCAATTACAACCCGAAAGACCAGCGCGACGTCGCTTAGTGCTCCGCGTCCCGGCGAAAGCCGGGACCCACTCTTCAGCCCGTCCGAGAAGCGGATCAGTAGGTCCCGGCTTTCGCCGGGACGCCGGTCCAAAATCATGAACGGGGTCAACGCGCCAATAGGGCGGCCGCGATCGCGACGAGGGCGGCGGCGGCGATCCATAAGGGCACCACCAGCAGCGGTAGCAGGCGGGCGCGGTGGGCGGCCTGCGTTGCGAGGCTCTCGGCGTGCAGCACGACGCCCTCCTGCGCCCAATCGCCGATCAGCTTGTCGAGGTTGCGCAACAGGCGCGGCACCTCGTCGAGCGCTTCGACAAAATTGTCGATGCGCTGACGCAGCCGCGCCTCGGGGCCGCGATTGTCGCGCATCCACTGCTCGACCAAGGGGCGCGACAGGCTCCAGATATTAACCGCGGGATCGAGCCGCCTTCCGACCCCCTCGACCAGCACCATCGTCTTCTGCAGCAGCAATAACTGCGGCTGCGTCTCCATCTCGAATTCCTCGGTCACGTGAAACAGCTGCGCCAACAGTCGGGCGATCGAGATCTCGTTCAACGGCTTGCCGAGGATCGGCTCGCCGATCGAGCGGCAGGCCTGGGTGAACGCGTCGATCGAGCGCCGCCGCGGCACATAGCCGGCATCGAAATGCACTTGCGCGACGCGCCGGTAATCGCCCGACAAAAACCCGATCAGCATGTCGGCGAGGTAATAGCGGGTCTGGCGGTCGAGCCGGCCCATGATGCCGAAATCGACGACCGCGAGCGCGCCGTCGGCATCGACGAACATGTTGCCTGGATGCAGATCGGCGTGGAAAAAGCCGTCGCGGAACACCTGCTTGAAGAACGCGCCGGCCGCGTTGCGCAGCAAGGCATCGACATCGCAGCCGGCGGCGATCAGCGCCGCCCGGTCATCGACCCGGATGCCGCCGATGCGTTCGGTCGTCAGCACGGTGCGGCCGGTGCGCAGCCAGTCGATGCGCGGCACGCGAAAGCTTGGGTCGCCGGCGAAATTCTCGGCCAGCTCGGAAGCGGCGGCGGCCTCGAAGCGCAAATCCATTTCGAGCTGCACCGATTGCGCCAGCGTCTCGACGACCTCGACCGGTTTCAGCCGGCGTAGGGCCGGCTGCGTGCGCTCCACGAGATGCGCCAGCCACAAAAACAGATCGAGGTCGCGGGCCATCGCGCGGGCGATGCCGGGTCGTAATACCTTGACCGCGACCTCCTCGCCCTCCGTGGTGACCGCGAAATGGACTTGCGCGATCGAGGCGGCGGCGACGGCCGTGTCCTCAAAGGCGGTGAACAGCGCCCCGAGCGCCCGTTCGAATTCCCGCTCGATGAGGGCGCGCGCTTGCGCCGCCGGAAACGGCGGCAGGCGGTCCTGCAATTGTGCCAGATCCTCGGTGATCTCATCTCCGAGCAGGTCGGCGCGGGTCGACAGGATTTGGCCGAGCTTGATAAAGCTCGGGCCGAGTTCGGTCAGCGCCGCGGCGAGCCTTTCGCCGGGGCGGCGGCCGGCAGCAGCATCGCGACGACGGAAAAGACGGGTGATACGCAGAAACGGCGCCGCGCCGGCGATCGGGTCGAGCGGGAACAGCGCGTCGTGGCGCGCCAGCGTGAGCCCGATCCGAACGAGACGGGCGAGATGGCGGCCGCTGCGAAAAAGCCCGAACACCGCGGCGGTTCGCTTAGAGCCGCCAGGCGGAATGCAGCGCCGCGACGCCGCCGGTCAGATTGCGAAACCTGACGCGGTCGAGCCCGGCGGCGGCCATCAGTTCCGACAATTCGCTCTGCGCCGGAAATCGGCGAATGCTTTCGACCAGGTAGGTGTAGGCGTCGCGATCGCCGGTGACGATCTGGCCAAGCCAGGGCAGGAATTGGAAGCTGTAGAGATCGTAGAGCGGCTGCAGAAACGGCGTCACCGCCGGGGTGAATTCGAGGCATAGAAAGCGCCCGCCCGGTTTCAGCACGCGGCGAGCCTCGGCCAGCGCCCGCTCGATCCGGGTCACGTTCCGTAAGCCGAACGCGATCGTGTAGAGGTCGCAGCACCGGTCGGCGACGGGAAGAAGCTCCGCGTCGCCGCGCAGCCATTCGATGCCGTCAAGAATACCGTCGTCGATCGCGCGAGCGCGGCCGGTTTCGACCATCTCGAATGTCGCATCGCAAACGATGACTTGGCCCCCCGTCTCGGGCGCGAGGCGGGGCAGGGCACGGCAGGCGATGTCGCCGGTGCCGCCGGCAACATCGATCAGCCGCTGGCCGGGACGCGGGTTGAGCCAGGCGATCATCTCGGCCTTCCACCAGCGGTGGATGCCGGCGCTCATCAGATCATTCATCAGATCGTAGCGGCCGGCGACGCTGTCGAAAACCGCCCGCACTAGCGGCGCCTTCTCGCTTTCCGGCACGCGGCGGAAGCCGAAATCGGTTTTGCCCTGCCGGGATTCGCCACTTGTGTCGCGCTCGCTCATCGGGCAGGAAGAATAATCCTTTTTGCGCCGTCGGGCGCACCATTGCGAACCCCCACCCGAGCGACCACTGATGCCGGAGCTTCCAGAAGTCGAGACGGTCCGGCGTGGTCTGGCGCTCAGGATGAGCGGCCGGCGCATCGTCCAGGCGGAATTGCGCCGCCCCGATCTGCGCCGCCCGTTCCCGCCGATGCTGGCCGAGCGGCTGGACGGCGCGCGGATCGGCGGTCTCGCGCGGCGCGGCAAATACATCCTGATCGAGCTCGACGAGACGGGACTCCTCCTGTTGCATCTCGGCATGTCCGGACGGATCACCGCAAACAGCCCGGGAGAACCTTCTGGAAACGGCGACGCCAAGCACGATCATGTCGTGCTGACCCTCGATGACGGTACCGTGGTGCGCCTCAACGACCCCCGCCGCTTTGGGGTGCTCGATTATCTGCGGCGCGGCGAAGAGGCAATGCATCCGCTCCTCGCCGGAATGGGCCCGGAGCCGTTGGAGCCGGGGTTCGACGGCGCGTATCTCGCGCGCGCCCTCGCCGGCAAGATGACGCCGATCAAATCGGCCTTGCTTGATCAGCGGATCGTCGCCGGGCTCGGCAACATTTACGTATGCGAGGCG
>VAZR01000117.1 GCA_005888515.1 Alphaproteobacteria bacterium
TGCCGGCCGGGATGTCGAGGCGGCAGCCGCGCGCCTTGTCGCGGTCGAATTGCAGCGCGGCATTGGTCTCGAAGAAATGGTAATGCGAGCCGACCTGGATCGGCCGGTCGCCGGTATTTGCAACAGTTAGGGTCACGGTCGGGCGGCCGACATTCAGCTCGATATAGCCATCGGCGGAAAACAGCTCCCCGGGAATCATCGGCGGGCTCGCAAGCCCCTCTCCCGCACCGCGGGAGAGGGTGGCTGAACGCGCAGCGTGAAGCCGGGTGAGGGTCTCTCGGCGGCAATACCCTAACCCTCCCACGCCTTCGGCGTGGGTCCCTCCCTCTCCCGCGGTGCGGGAGAGGGGTTTACCGGGCCACCACACGAAATGATCATCTCGCTCACCGGATCGGCTGGTGGACGGTGACGAGCTTGGTGCCGTCGGGGAAGGTCGCCTCGACCTGGATGTCGTGGATCATCTCGGCGATCCCCTCCATGACCTGGTCGCGGCTCAAGACGGTCGCGCCATCGCGCATCAATTCGGCGACGGTCTTGCCGTCGCGCGCGCCTTCCAGAACGTAATCGGTGATCAGCGCCACCGCCTCGGGGTGGTTGAGCTTGACGCCGCGTTCCAAACGCCGCGCCGCGACCATCGCCGCGACCGCGACGAGCAGCTTGTCCTTTTCGCGCGGGGTCAGGTTCATGACCTATTCCTTGAGCATCAAATGTGCCAGAGCCGCGGCAGACGCGGCGGCAATCCCATCGTGGCCTGCCGCAAATGGCAAGCGAGATCGGCATAAGCGCGGCGCAAGGCCAGCGCGTCTTGACCCAGCCAGCGGGCGATCAACAATCCGCCGACGATTGTCGCGCCGGCTTGCATGCCGGTGACGGCGGAGCGCTGCTGTAGCGCGCGCGCCTCATCGAGGAGGGTGCTTGGGTTGGCAGGCAGCGCCAGGATCAGGGTGGCGCAAGCGGTCGCGCCGGCAAAGCAGGCCGGATCGGCGATCGTCGCTCCGATATCATCATCAAGGTGCAGCGCGTCGCCCCAGGCGAGCGCACCGTCACGCCAGACCTCCCAGCGCTCGTGGACCAGACCATGGGTCAGCCGCTCGCCGCGGGCATGGCGGCCGAAGACGAGAATGCCGCCGCCGAGAAACCCGGCCCCCGGCGCAAGTTCGATGCGGGTCTCGCGGCGCAGCCGGGCGCCGTCGAACAGGATCGTCTCGGGCGGCAGGTATTCGAGCCAAGCGCCCTCCCCCGCCGTCAGTTGCTGCGTAATGGCTGTGGTCGCGCCGGTCGAGCGGTAGATCTTCTCGGCGGACGCGGCGGTCACATGAGCGGCGGCGCCATCGTCCAACCGCGCGCTGATCGCCAGACGGTCGCCGGCAACCAGCCCGCCCGAGGTCGTCAGGAGCACCGCGACGGGAATGTCATCCGCTTCCGGTGTCGGGAACAGCACGCGCAACGGATCGCGCTGGTATAGATGGGCGAGACGGGTGACATCGCCGGTTTTCGCAAAGCCGATCTCGGCGACCCCCATTGCCCCGATGCCGCCGCAGGCGCGCGGCTCCATCGGATAAACCCCGGCGGGGCCTATCGGGGTTCGCCGGCCGGTTTCTTGGCGATGATGTGGAAGATATGCCAGTGCTTCGGCTCGCCGAGTTTGGTCGTGCCGGGATGATCCTCTTCCTCGAAATGGGCAAGCTCGAAATCCCGGAAGAAGGCCTCGGCCTCCGCCCGGGTGTGGAATGACATGCCGCTGTTCTCGACATTCCAGCTGTCGTTCGGGCCGAACAATTGCCCGCTGAAAATCCCACCAGGCTTAACGGAGCGCAGCAACGCCGTGAAAGTCGGTGCGAAATCGCTGCGGTTCATGAACGGCAGCGAAAATTCCGCATTGACGAGATCGTATCGGTTTGCCGGAAAGTGGAACTCTTCGAAGCGAGACAGCACGAACGTCACCTGGTCCCGCGGCAATTCCCGAGCCGCCTCTTGCGCGCGCGGCGCGGCATCGAGGGCGGTGACGTGCTCGAAGCCGGATGAGAGCAGGTATTTGGTCGCGTTCAGCGCGCCGGCGCCGATATCGAGCGCGTGCTCTTTGCGATCGGGAAGCGCGGCGGCTTTGATCAGAAGCGGCCGCGGCGGATCGAACCGGCGCGCCTTTATGTAACGAGCGAAACGCGCGGCGCGCGGCGTTTCGCTCTGCAGGCTGTCCATTGCATCCTCGCCGCGGTTTCGAGCGTTCCCCGCTCGCCCGGACATCATAGTTCCGGGGCAGATCGGCGCTAGTCGATATCGAGGCCGAGATCGAGGATCGGGGCGCTGTGAGTGATCCAGCCGGAGGAGATCAGATCGACCCCGGCGGCGGCAATCGCGGGTGCGGTTTCGCGAGTGATGCGGCCCGAGGCTTCGGTGACGGCGCGGCCGGCGACCATCTGGACCGCGCGGCGCAGCGTCGGCGGATCCATATTGTCGAGCAGCACTGCATCGACGCCATGCTCCAGTGCCTCGGCGAGCTGGTCGAGCGTGTCGACCTCCAGCTCGATCTTGACGAGGTGACCGGCAACGGCGCGCGCCCGCTCGAGCGCCGCCCCGACCCCGCCGGCGAGCACGACATGGTTGTCCTTGATCAGCATCGCATCATCGAGGCCGAAGCGGTGATTGGCGCCGCCGCCGAGGCGCACCGCCTCCATTTCGACGATGCGCAGGCCCGGCGTCGTCTTGCGGGTGCAGACGATCTTGGCCTTGTGCCCCTCGATCGCATCGACCAGCGAGCGGGTCGCGGTGGCGACGCCCGAAAGCCGGCAGACCAGGTTCAGCGCGGTCCGCTCGGCTGCCAATACCGGCCGGGCTCGGCCGCTGATCCGTGCCACGGCCTGGCCGCGTTCGACCCGGCTGCCCTCGGCGCAGAGGCGTTCGAGGCGCAGGCTCGGATCGAGCAGCTCGAAAGCGAGAAGACCGGCGTCGAGCCCGGCCAGCACGCCGGGCTGGCGCGCCGCCATGGTCGCAGTGACCTCGGCATCGGCCGGCACCACCGCATCGGTCGTGATGTCGCCGGCGCGGCCGAGATCCTCGGCGAGGGCGGCACGGACGATCGGCTCGACCAGCAGGCGCAGCATCGACCTGCCCCGCTCAGCCGAAGGCCAGCATGCGCTCGACGGACAGCCGCGCTCGGTCGGCGATTTCCGGCGCGACGGTCACCTCATGGCTCATCGTCTCAAGCGCGCGGCGGATCTTCGGCAGGGTGATGCGCTTCATATGCGGGCACAGATTGCACGGCCGCACGAAGTCGAGATCGGGGTATTGCAGCGCGACATTGTCGCTCATCGAGCACTCGGTCAGCAGCACCACCCGGCCCGGCCGCTTCTGCCCGACATAATCGGCCATCGCGGCGGTCGAGCCGGTGAAGTCGCATTCGGCGACGACCTCGGGCGGACATTCGGGATGCGCCAGCACGGTGACCCCGGGATGGGTCGCGCGCAGATCGCGGATGTCGTCGACCGTGAAACGCTCATGCACCTCGCAATGGCCCTTCCAGGCGATGATCTCGACCGCGGTCTGGGCCGCGGTGTTGCGGGCGAGGTATTCGTCAGGGAGCATGATGACCTTCGGCGCGCCGAGCCCCTCGATGATCTTCTTGGCGTTGCCCGAGGTGCAGCAGATATCGCTCTCCGCCTTCACCGCCGCCGAGGTGTTGACATAGGTCACGATCGGCACGCCGGGATGGCTGGCGCGCAACAGGCGCACATCCTCGGCCGTGATCGAGGCGGCGAGCGAGCAGCCGGCCTCGACATCCGGGATCAGCACGGTCTTTTCCGGGTTCAGCAATTTGGCCGTCTCGGCCATGAAATGCACCCCGGCCAGCACGATGATGTCGGCATCCGTGCGCGCCGCCTCGCGCGCCAGCGCCAGGCTGTCGCCGACGATGTCCGCGACGGTGTGGAAGATAT
>VAZR01000118.1:0-327 GCA_005888515.1 Alphaproteobacteria bacterium
ATGACCGCCTCGCTGGTGCCGAGCCGGTCGCATTCGGCGATGAACTCGGCGAGCTTCGGGTCCCTTTCGGCCAGCTTCTGCGCCAGCGGGTGGTGCGGCGACAAGGCCAGAAAGGAGGCGCCGAACAGCGTGTCCGGACGGGTCGTGAAGACTTCGATCGTTTCCTTGCGGCGGGCGATCGAGAACAACACCCGGGCGCCTTCCGAGCGGCCGATCCATCTCTCCTGCATCAGCCGCACGCGCTCCGGCCAGCGCTCGAGCGTCTGCAGCGCGTCGAGCAATTCGTCGGTGAACGCGGTGATGCGCAGAAACCACTGCGACAGCAGC
>VAZR01000118.1:365-4386 GCA_005888515.1 Alphaproteobacteria bacterium
CATGCCGGTAGTATTCCGGATGGCAGGCCGCGATCTCACGCGCCCAATCGTAGCCGAAGCCCATGCGCTGCAGCTGCGCCCGCATCGTCGCGATGTTTTCGAGGGTCCAGTCGGCGGGATGGATGTTGGCGTCGATCGCCGCGTTCTCGGCTGGCAGGCCGAACGCGTCCCAACCCATCGGATGCAGCACGTTGAAGCCCTGGGCGCGGCGATAGCGGGCGACGAGATCGCCCATCGTATAATTGCGCACATGCCCGACATGCAGCTTGCCCGACGGGTACGGGAACATTTCGAGGACGTAGTATTTCGGCCGCGACGGATCCTCGCGCGCGGCAAACGAGCCGCGCTCCTGCCAAACACGCTGCCATTTCGCCTCGTTGTCGCGAAAGCTGTACCGCGAGACGGCACTGGCAGAGGCGGTCCTCGGCCGTTCCGGCGCGTCCACTGTGTTGGGTTCGGTCATGAAGTTTCGCGATACCGCTCGGCGCGGATATGGCGCGCCCGCAGCAGCACGGCGCTTTCCAACTCCGCGACGGCGTCCTTGGCGATCGTCGAGGCGCCCCACTGGCCAGAAGGCGTGCGCTGCTCGCGCTCGACGCTCACCGAGACCGAGTCCGAGCGCAGGGCGCGCGACAGGATGAAGACACTGACCCGCAACCGCTCGTTGGGCTTTCCGGGTGGCGAATACCAATCGGTCTGAATAACGCCGGTCAGCGGGTCTTCGGACGCGATCTTCGCGAAACTCAGCGCGTCGTGTGCGGCTTCCCAAATGATCGGACTGACCTGGTCACCGGTCTGCGGGCCGAGATTGCGCTGCGACGGGCGCTTGGCCATACCGAGCACGGTCCAGATATTGCTCTCGGTGTCGATCTCGTCTGGTTTGCTGCTGGCGGCCTGGACCGCGGTGGGGCGGGGCCCGCCGGCATCGCTCTCGGCGCGATTGGAGCCGCAGCCGCCGAGCAGCCCAGGGAGCAGCAACGAAAGGCTTGCGGCAAAAGCCGGCAGCAGGCGGTAATAGCGAACGGACATCATGCAATCCCGGGGCGCCGTGGCCTGGCCGGCCGCAGCCTTGGGCACGCCTTGTGCCAGGAATGGCGCCGTTATGGAAGAGGTGCCGTTATGCAGGAGATTGGCGCCAACCTGAGTGCCGTGCGCGGCCGCATTGAAGGCGCCGCGCGCGCCGCAGGCCGGGCCGCCGACGCGGTGACGCTGGTCGCGGTCAGCAAGACCCATCCGGCGGACAGCGTGCGCGCCGCGCTTGCTGCCGGGCAGCGGGTGTTTGGCGAAAACCGTGTCCAGGAGGCGCTCGCCAAGTTTCCCGGATTGCGCGGCGATTTTCCCGATCTGATCTTACATCTGATCGGGCCGCTGCAGACCAACAAGGTCAAGGACGCGGTGGCGCATTGCGATGTTATCGAGACCGTCGACCGGTTGCGCCTCGCCGAGGCGCTGGCGCGCGAGATGGAGCGGAGCGGCCGGCGTCTGCCGTGCTTCATCGAGGTGAATACCGGCGAGGAGCCGCAGAAAGCCGGCGTGCTGCCGGAAGCGGCCGATGCGTTTATCGCCGATTGCCGCGGCCGGCTCGGTCTGCCGATTGTCGGGCTGATGTGCATCCCGCCGGAGCATGAGGAACCGGCCCTGCATTTCGCGCTGTTGCGCGAGATCGCAAAGCGCAACGGCCTCGACAAGCTCAGCATGGGAATGAGCGCCGATTTCGAGACCGCGATCCGCTTCGGCGCGACGCATGTTCGGGTCGGCACCGCGATCTTCGGTGCGCGCCGGGTCGCCGCCGCGGCAGCGAAATAGTCCGGCCGCAACCTACAGCAGGTGGCCGCTGCGGGTGGCCTTGGTGCGCAGATAGCGCTCGTTGTGGCCGTTCGCCGGGAAGACGTGCGGCACGCGCTCGACGATGTGGATGCCGTAGCGTTCGAGCGCGTCCATCTTCTCCGGGTTGTTGGTCAACAGCCGCACTGCGGTGAAGCCGAGCTGGCGCAGCATCTCGGCGGCCGGCAGGTAGACGCGCTCATCGGCGTCAAAGCCGAGCTGTTCGTTGGCGTCGACCGTGTCGAAACCGGCATCCTGCAGCTGATAGGCGCGCAGTTTGTTGACGAGACCGATACCGCGGCCCTCCTGGGCGAGATAGAGCAGCACGCCACCGCCGGCTTCGGCAATTGCGGCAATCGCGCCGCGCAGCTGGTCGCCGCAATCGCATCTGAGGCTGGCCAGCAGATCGCCGGTAAAGCATTCCGAATGGAGCCGGACCAGCGCCGGCTTTCCCGGATCGGGGGTGCCGATCAGGATCGCCAGATGCTCGGTGCCGCCATCCCCCGGACGAAACGCGATCAGCCGGGCGTTTTCGGCATCGGCGAGGGGCACGCGGGCCTCGGCGACTTGCGTCAAGCCGGCCATCGCTGCGCGGCGGCTCAGTACATCGGCGGCCTCGACCCGCGCAAAATCGGCGCGGCGCCGGGCCAAGGCGGCCTCGGCCCCGACCAACGGCAGGACCAGCGCGGCCGGCAGCAGCGCGGCGAGCTTGGCCAAGGCGACGGCAGCAAGCTCGGGACCCTCGGCGGTTGCAGGCTCGGGCCCAAGCCCGGGCGGGTCGGCGCCGAGCGAGGCGGCCGGGTCGGCCAGATTGCGGATCACCGCTGCCGGCAGATCCGGCGCCAGCGCGATCGACACCGCGCCCGATAGGGCCTCACGCTGCGCCAGCCCGAGCGCGACGGCACGGCGGCGGGTCAGCACGACGCGCAATGGCCGGCCCGAAATCTCCCGCAGGCGGCGAAGATTGTCGTCGTCGACACTTTCGGCGGCGAGCGCCAGCACGGCCTCCCCGGCGCCGGACAGCAATACCGGCTCGCCGCGGCGCAGGGCGGTGATGGCGGCGTCGATGGCGCGTCCCGCAGGGGCGGCATCGTGGGGGGATGAGATCAGCCGGTCGACCAAGCGATACCTCTTCTGCCTATCATCATAGGATGCGATGCGCCGGATACCACCCGTTTCCGGTGCATGCCTGCCAATCCGCGGTGCAGACGGCCGCGGAAACAGGTAAATTGTCGCAGCAACGGCCCGCCGCCCGGGGATAAAATCTACGGGATGGGCGAATAACGCGAGAAGCCGCTGGCCCGACCAGCGGCGGATCGCGGCGGCAACTGAGCAGAGAGGGGCATGCGCGGTCTTCGCAGAATCTTAATCGTCGATGACGATCCGGCATTGCGTCATTCCCTGGCGGAGCAGCTCGAGCAGCACGGCGAGTTCGCGGTCATCGAATGCGACACCGCGGCGGCCGGGCTGGCCGTGGTCGGGCGCGAGCGGTTCGACGCCATCCTGCTCGATGTCGGTCTGCCCGATATGGACGGGCGCGAGCTCTGCCGCCGGATGCGGCGGGCATCGGTCAGCACGCCGATTGTCATGCTGACCGCCGCGGACAGCGAGGCCGATACCGTGATGGGGCTCGATGCCGGCGCCAATGACTATGTCACCAAGCCGTTCCGGCTCAGTGTGCTGCTGGCGCGGCTGCGCGCCCATCTGCGGCAGAATGAACACAGCGATGACGCGGTGCTGACGATCGGGCCTTACACGTTTCAGCCCGGCGCCAAGCTGATGGTCGATGGCAGCGGCCGCAAAAAGGTGCGCCTGACCGAAAAGGAAACCGCGATCCTCAAATACCTCTACCGCGCCGGCGACAGGGTAATCGGCCGCGACACGTTGCTCGGCGAGGTTTGGGGTTACAATGCCGGCGTCACGACGCACACCCTCGAAACGCACGTCTACCGTCTTCGGCAGAAGATCGAGCGCGATCCGGCGCATGCCGAGATTCTGGTGACCGAGCCCGGCGGCTATCGCCTGATGCCGTGAGGGCGTCAGTAACGGCGGCACTCGGCGCCGAGGACGCCCCGGCCTAATCCGAGAAAATCGCGGGCGACATAGACGGCGTAGGTGCGCCCGCCGCCCGGCCCCGAAGCGGTCACGATCGTCGTCAGCGGCCTCAACTCGGCAAAACAGCGGCGCATCTCGTCGT
>VAZR01000094.1 GCA_005888515.1 Alphaproteobacteria bacterium
TGGCGAAAGGCCTCGGCCTCCTGGCGGATGCGCACCGCATCGCCGCGCGCCCGCGGGATGATGTCGTTGCGATAGGCCTCGGCCTCGTTGCGCAGCCGCTCCTTGTCGGCGAGCGCACGCTGCACGTCGCGGAAGGATTCGATGACTGGCGCGGGCGGATCCACCTTGGCCATTTGAGTCTGGGTGATGACGATCCCGGCGCCGTAGGAATCGAGGATGCGCTGCAACAGGTGCTGGGTTTCCGACTCGATCTTGCCGCGGCCCTCGGCGAGCGCGTGAGCGATCTGGGTCTCGCCGACGATCTCGCGCATCGCGCTTTCGGCTGCGGCCTTCACGGTCGCCTCGGGCGCCCGGATGTGAAACAGATAGGCCTGCGCGTCCTTGATCACCCAGAAGACCGTGAAGTTGATATCGACGATGTTCTCGTCGCCGGTCAGCATCAACGCTTCTTCCGGCAATTGGCGCGCACCCGCGGCGCGGCCCTCGCCCGAGCGATAGCCGATCTCAGTGCGGTTGACGCGGGTTACGCTCGGGGTCAGCACGCTCTCGATCAGCGTCGGCCAATGATAATTGAGCCCGGGGTCAGCCCGCCGATTGTAGGCGCCGAAGCGCAATACGATGCCTTCCTCATCTGGGAGCACCCGGTAGAAACCGCTCGCCGCCCACAACACGACGATCGCGATCAGGACGACGGCGACGCCGGTGCCGGTGCCGAAGCCGCCGGGCAAGATCCGCCGGAAGCGGTCCTGACTGCGGCGCAGCATCTCTTCGAAATTGGGCGGCTGCGGGCCACGCGGCCCACCGCCACCGCCCCGGCCGCTGCCCCAAGGGCCGCCACCGCCATGGCCTCCACCGCCCCCGCCGCCGCGCGGCCCTGTGCCCCAGGGTCCGCCGCCCTCACTGTGCCAGATCATGCCCCGAAACCCTTCCGCGACAGCGAGCGCTGGCGCGTTTCCTCCCACAACGGCGCAAGATACGGTTGCCGGACCGTTGGCGCCGAATGTCGGCGATAGAGGGCGCGCGCGGAGGTGTTGTCAAGTGGCGGCGGGCCGCCTAAATGCGCTCAACCCCGGCCAGGAGCCAGGAATGTCGATCACCGAAAACCAAATCCTCGACGCGCTCAGAGCGGTGCGCGATCCCGAGCGCGGCGGCGACATCGTCTCGCTCGGCATGGTGTCGGGCGTCGTGATCCGCGACGGCAACGTCGGTTTTGCGATCGAGGTCGAGCCGGAGCGCGGGCCGCGTCTTGAACCGCTGCGCAAATCCGCCGAACGCGCGGTCGAAGCCTTGCCCGATGTCGTGTCGGTGACGGCGGTGCTGACCGCCGAAGCGAACGCACCCAGTGGATCAAGGGGTGGCAGGCGAGGCGAGGCTGCGCCACACAGCGCGGCGCATCCCGGCGCGGCGCATCCGGCGCCAGGTGCCGGTCAGGCGCTGGCGCCCGGGGTCCGCGCCATCGTCGCGGTCGCTTCCGGCAAAGGCGGGGTCGGCAAATCGACTGTCGCCGCCAATCTGGCGCTTGGGATGAAAGCCAACGGGCTGCGGGTCGGCGTGCTCGACGCCGATATCTACGGCCCGTCGATGCCGCGCATGCTCGGCATCTCCGGCCGGCCGCAGATGGCCGATGCCAAGATCCTCCGGCCGATGGAGAATTACGGGCTGAAATGCATGTCGATCGGGTTTCTCGTGCCCGAGGACACGCCGATGATCTGGCGCGGTCCGATGGTGATGAGCGCGTTGCAGCAGATGCTGCGCGACGTCGCCTGGGGCGAGCTCGACATCATGATCGTCGACATGCCGCCCGGCACCGGCGACGCGCAATTGACGATGGCGCAGCAGGTGGCGCTGGCCGGCGCGGTCATCGTCTCGACGCCGCAGGACATCGCGCTGATCGATGCCCGCAAGGGGCTCAACATGTTCACCAAGGTCAACGTGCCGGTGCTCGGCATCATCGAGAACATGAGCTATTTCCTGTGCCCGCATTGCGGCGAGCGCAGCGACATCTTTTCGCATGGCGGCGCCCGCCGCGAAGCCGAGCGGCTCGGCACCGATTTCCTCGGCGAGGTGCCGCTCGATCTGGCGATCCGCGAAACCTCCGACGAAGGCCGGCCGATCACCGTGTCGCAACCCGGCTCGCCCTATGCGCAGACCTTCCGCGATATCGCGGCCAAGGTGTGGGCAAAGGTCGGCGGCGACGCCCCGGCCCGCCGCGCCGCGCCGCGCATCGTCGTGGAGTAGGCGCCGGGCGGTCACAGCCTCAGCCCGCCGACATACGACGCCAGCTCTTTCTGTGCTGCCGCGAGCGTGCTTTCCGTTTTTGCGATCGATGCCGCAACCGTGTCGATGGCGGTTTCGGTCTCGGCGAATTTGTCGAGGAGGCGTTTGCGCAACGCCGTGTCGCGGCCGAGCGCGGTGAGATCGTCGCGCAGCCGGCTCTCATCGTCGACGAGTTGCCCGCGCTGTTCCTTGAGGCGGTCGAGTTCGGCGCGCTGACGCGTTATGGTCTGACGCCGGGCGCCGAGATCGGTTAGCACCTGCCGTAATTTCGCATCCAACTCGGTCGAGACGGCCAGCGCGCCGATCTCGTCATCCTCGCTGTCCAGCAGCCGGATGGCTTCCTCGAGCGGCTGGTCCTCGACGACCGTCAGCGCCGCCTCGCTGCCGGCGATGTTCACCGGGATGCGGTAAGCGCCCGTGGCCATCTCGACGCCGCTCGGATCGGGCATCGTCAATTTGAAGCCGGCATGGCGCGGATGCTCGACGATCAGCTGCGGCGGTGCGGTATTTCCTTTGACCCGGTAGGTGGTGGTCTGGCGCAACACCCGAGTGACCCGCAGGATCCCATCGGCGATCGTCGCCTTGACGATCGGCCGTTGCTCCGCGGTGCTGCGGTCCACCAGTAATTTGCTGTCGACGGCATAGCTCAACAGACGTTTGTCGCCGACCGGAAAGGCCGCGAGCCGCGCGTCGCCGAGGTAGAGCGCGCCGCGCTCGGCATTCGGCTGATAAAGCGTCAGCACGCCCGGCGGCAAACCGGCATCGCTATTATTAGTCAATTCGATCGCGGCCAACGGGTGTTGTGCGGCGGCCGAGGCCTGATAGACATCAAGGCGGCGCGCCGGCAATTCGCGGTCGAGAATTGGCACGAGCAGGCTCTGGCCGGCCGCAACGCTGACCTTGTAAGGCAGGGTGAAGGCGATCTGGGTAACGCCTTCGCTCGCTTCGGCGCTGTCGATGAGCGCGGGCGGCGGAGCTGCCTGCGCAATTTCGTCCATCGCCGTCGAAGCCGGCGCCGGCGCGGCCAGTGCTCCGGCAGGCGCTGCCGATTTCGCGCTGCGGCGTAGCTGAGCGGCGGCGACGCTGCCGGTGTCCGGCTGCGGCAACACGCGGCCCTCGACTTCGACCGGTACGGTCGGGCGGTTGACGTAGTAGCTCTCGTACAGCGCCTGCCGGAACGTCACCAGATTGCCCGCGATTAGCGTCAGCTCGATGTCGTGCCACGCCTGACCGCTGAAATTCTCCAGAACCGCCCAACCCTGCAGCCGCGCTCTGTCCGCCTGCGCATCGCCCGGCAGGCTGAGCCGATAAGTAGCCTTCCACAGCGGCGCCCCGACAAC
>VAZR01000095.1 GCA_005888515.1 Alphaproteobacteria bacterium
CAGTGTCGCACCGGCCGGACCGGCGAGCGCCGCCGGGTCGGGCACGCCGTCGAACAGCAATGCGAGCAGAGCGCGCAAATGCCGCAACAGCGCGAGCGCCTCGCTCAGCTCTCGTACGCCTTGAGGCGGCAGGGTTCCGGCCGTGCCGAGCGCGGCAAGGGCCGCGCCGGTCTCGCGCCGCAATACCTCGGGCGCGCGCTCCGCCTCGCGCAGCATCAGGTACTGCACGGTGAATTCGAGATCGATCAGACCGCCCCGTCGATTGCGCAAATCCCACGGCGACGGGCGCGGCACGCTTTCGGCGATCCGGCGGCGCATATCGGCGACATCGGCGACCAGCCGGCGCTGGTCGCGCGGTTGGCGCAATGCCGCCGCGATCGCGTCCCGAACGCGTCCCTGCAAACCCTCGTCGCCGGCGATCGGCCGGGCCCGCGTCAGCGCCATATGTTCCCAGGTCCAGGCGGATTCGCGCTGGTATTGCGCAAAGGCTGCGAGGCTCGATGCGATCGGCCCCGATTCGCCTGAAGGGCGCAGCCGCATGTCGACCTCGTACAGCTTGCCCTCGCCGGTCGGGGCGGTGATCGCCGAAATCAGCCGCTGACCCAGGCGGCCGTAATAGGTGCTGACCGCGAGCGGCCGCGGTCCCTCCGAACCCGGGCTGTCCTCCGGTGCCTCATAGATCAGGATCAGGTCGAGATCGGAGGCGAGGCTCATCTCGCGGCTGCCGAGGCGGCCCAGCGCGACGACCACAAAGGCGCCGCCCGGCACCTCGCCATGCGCCCGGGCAAATTCGGCCGTCACAGCCGGCAGCAGGGCAGCCAGCGCGGTCTCCGCGATATCCGCGAGGGCCATGCCGGTCCGGGCGCCCTCGATGTCGCGGCGCAACAGCTGCACGCCGATTTGAAAGCGCCGCTCATTGGTCCAGCGCCGCAGAATATCCAGCATATCCTGGAAATCGCGCGCGCCGGCCGTGAGGCCCGCGAGATCGGCCGCCAATCCGGCACGATCGGGAAGCGGCGCGGAAAATTCCGCGGTCAGAACAGCATCGAGCAATGCCGGTCGTTGCGCCAGGCTTTCCGCCAACAGCGGCGCCTCGGCCATGACGTCGGCGACCAGCGACAGCAGGCCGGGATTGACGTGGAACAGCGAAAACAGCTGCACCCCAGCCGGCAGGCGTGAGAGAAAATGATCGAAGCGCAGCAACGCCGTGTCGGGGTTGGCCGTGGCGCCGAAGATGCGCAACAATTCGGGCACCAGCTCGGTCAATATCTCGCGCGCCCGTTGACTGCGCGTTGCGCGCATATGTCCGTGATGCCAGCCGCGCACCATCGCGGCGACTCGCGGCGGGTCGGCAAAACCGAGCCGCGCCAACGTCCGCAGCGTCTCGACATCGTCCTCCGCGCCGGTAAAGACGAGGTTCCCCGGACCAGAAAGGGTCGGCGCTTCTTCGAATAATTCGGCATAGTGCCGCTCGACCGATGCCAAATGGCCGCAGAGATCGGCGGCGAAAGCATCCGCTTCGGCATAGCCGAGAAAGATCGCCAGCCGAGCGATTCCCTCGCGATCCGCCGGCAGCCGGTGAATCTGCGCGTCATCGACCATCTGCAGCCGGTGCTCGATCCGCCGCAGAAACCGATAATCGGCAATCAACGTCTCGGCTGTGGTGGGATCGATGCGGCCGGTCCCGGTGAGCCGCCGTAATGCGGTGCAGGTCGGCGCCACCCGCAAAGCCCGCAAGCGGCCGCCCCAGATCAACTGCTGTGTCTGGGCAAAGAATTCGACTTCCCGGATGCCGCCGCGGCCGGTCTTGATGTCGTGGCCTTCGACCGCAATACGGCCGCCGCCCTTATGGGCCTGGATCTGACGCTTGATCGAATGAATGTCGGCGATAGCGGCGAAATCGAGGTTCTTGCGCCAGATGAACGGCTGCAGCTCGGCCAGAAAGCGCGCGCCGGCGTCGCGATCACCGGCGACCGGCCGCGCCTTGATCAACGCGGCGCGTTCCCAATTCTGTCCGACGCTCTCGTAATAGGTCAGCGCCGCTGCCACTGAGAGGGCCAGCGGCGTGGACCGCGGGTCGGGGCGAAGCCGCAGATCGGTGCGAAAAACATAGCCATCGCCGGTGCGCTCATCGAGAATACGCACCAGATCGCGCGCCAGCCGGCTGAAGAAGGCTTGTGCGTCGGCGGGTGCGACCATCGGGTTGCCCGCCGAGTCGAACAGAAGGATCAGGTCGATATCGCTGGAATAATTGAGCTCACCGCCGCCGAGCTTTCCCATCCCGAGAACGATCAAGCCGCTGCCGCGCTCCGGGTCTTGCGGGTCCGCGAGCTTGATCGATCTGCGCGAATCGGCAGCACGCAGCAGATGGCGCAGCGTCGCTCCGAGCGCCGCCTCGGCGAGCCGGCTCAGCCCCGCCATCTGTTGTTCGAGCGACCAGCTGCCGGCGATCTCGGCCACCCCGGCAACGAGCGCGGCTTGCCGCTTGGCAATCCGCAACCGCCGCATCAACCCGGCCTGATCCTCGCCGGGTTCGGCGCGTTGTTCGACGGCGGTCGTGATCTCGTCGAACACGACATCGGGCCCGTCCTCGGCGAAGCGAAGGAGAAGGGGCCACTCGACGATCGCAAGCTTGCTGAGAAAAGGGCTGTTGCCGAAGATCGCCGCGAGCAGCCGCTTCCCGGCCTCGGTGCCGGCCCAGGCGCGGGCATCACGGCCCCGATCCGCCGCTTCAGCGAGCGCCGTCTCCCAGGCCGCGAAGCCCAGCTCGCACAGCCGCGGATCGGCGGGCTGCGGCAAATCCTCAGGTCGGGAGAGGTCCGATAAAAATCCCATCGCGCGATCCCGGCGAGGCTGGCGACACTCGCGCGCCGCCCGAACCCGGTCAAGAGCGGCCGGAGACGAGCGGCCGGCCGCGCGCCGCGCGCCGCTGGGTTGTGCACCAATCGGCGGCGCGGCGGGTCGGCCGCGGCGCGCATCACCTGGCCCGCTGGTTGGGTTCGATTGCCGCGGTGCTGATCCTCGTCGTTGGCTTCGCCATCTGGCGGCTGATGCAGGGGCCGATCACGCTCGATTGGCTGGCGCCCTATGTCGAGGCGGGGCTCGAGCGGTCGGGGTTCGGGCTGAAGGTCGCGATTGGCGGGGTGCGTCTCGCCATCGATCGCCCGACACATCAGCTTCACCTATGGGCGGAAGGTGTGCGGCTGTCTTTGCCGAACGGCGAGCCGCTGGCGCGTTTTCCGCAGATGGCGACCAGCTTCGAACTGGGCGCGCTGCTGCAAGGCGAGTTGATGCCGGCGCAGTTGGTGATCGAACACCCGACCGTGCACCTCGCACGCGGCGAAACCGGATCGCTCACGGCCCGGGTGGGGGGTCCCGATGATGCCGCGCCCGATCTGGGTCCGCAGATGATCGAGCAACTGGCCGGCCCGCGGCAACGGGACGCGCCATTCGGGCTGGTGCCGCGGCTGATCATTCGCGGCGCGACCGTCGTCGTCGATGACAAACGAACCGGTCAAAGTTGGCAGGCCGACCGCGTCGATCTGGTGGTCGAGCGCAGTGGCCGAGGCGTCAGGGGCGAATTTTCGCTCGCCTCCCCGATCGGTTCCCGGCTCGCCGAAGTGCGCGCCGAGTACCGCTACATCGCCGAACGGCAAATTCTCGACCTCAATCTATCGATCGATGGCGTCGAGCCCACCGCTATTCCGCCGCTGATCCCCGAGCTTGCTCAGCTGCAGCATTTACAGCTGCCGATCTCCGGCACGTTGCGCACCCGCGTCGACCTGGCGCAAGGCATGGCCCAGGGTTCGCGCCTCGACCTGACCTTAGGCAAGGGCCAGCTGCAAAGCGAATGGCTGCCGAAGGGCATCGTTGCTGTCGAAAAGGGTGAGCTGCACGCGATCTATGCGCCGGAAATCGCCGAGGTCCGGCTCGAAAATTTCGTCCTCGATCTCGGCGCCGGCACCGAACTCATCCTCGACGGCACCCTCGC
>VAZR01000096.1 GCA_005888515.1 Alphaproteobacteria bacterium
ACCGACGTCTCCTACATCGCCTGCGCGCGCAAGCTCCTGGCCGCGACCGACCTGGTCTATCCGCAATTCGCCACCCACAACGCTCTGACGCTGGCCACCCTCCACGCCATGGCGGGGCCGGATTTCCGGCCCGGGCTGTACGAGTTTCAGTGCCTGCACGGCATGGGCGAGGGCCTCTATCAGGAGGTCGTCGGCGCGGACAAGCTCGACCGGCCGTGTCGCATCTATGCGCCGGTCGGCACGCACGAGACCCTGCTCGCCTACCTCGTCCGCCGCCTGCTGGAGAACGGCGCCAACACCTCGTTCGTGAACCAGATCGCCGACCCGGCCCTGCCGATCGACAGGCTGCTCGCCGACCCGGTGGAACGCGCCCGGCGGCTTGATCCGGTGGGTGCGCCGCATCCCCGGATCGCCCTGCCGCGCGATCTGTTCGGCGCCGAGCGCGCCAATTCGACCGGCTTTGACATCAGCAACGAGCAACAGCTGGCGGCGCTCGCCTCGTCTCTCACACCGCAGACCTGGCACGCCGCGCCGATGCTGGGTGACGGCGCGCGGGAGGGGGTGGGCCGCGACGTGCGCAATCCCGCCGACCTCCGCGACCTCGTCGGCACCGTGGCCGAGGCGACGCCCGAGCTTGTCGATGCCGCCTGCGCCCGTGCGATTCCCTGGACGGCCACACCGCAGGGCCGCGCCGACTGCCTGACGCGTGTCGCCGACCGTCTCGAAGCACGCATGAATCCGCTGGTCGGGCTGATCGTGCGCGAGGCCGGCAAGACCTTCGCCAATGCGGTGGGCGAAGTGCGCGAGGCCGTCGACTTCCTGCGCTACTACGCCGGCCAGGTGCGCGGCTGGTCGAACGACACGCACAGGCCGCTCGGCATCGTGGCCTGCATCAGCCCATGGAACTTTCCGCTGTCGATCTTCACCGGCCAGATCGCCGGCGCGCTGGCCGCCGGTAATGCGGTGATCGCCAAGCCGGCCGAGGAGACGCCGCTGATCGCCGCGCAGACGATGCGATTGTTCCTCGGTGCCGGCCTGCCGCCCGGTGTGCTGCAGCTCCTGCCGGGCGACGGCAAGGTCGGCGCGCATCTGGTCGGCAATCCGGCGATTGCCGGCGTGGTCTTCACCGGCTCGACCGAGGCAGCGCGCTCGATCCAGCGCACGCTGAGCCGGCGTCTGGGCCGCGATGGCAGGCCCGTGCCGCTGATCGCCGAGACCGGCGGGCAGAACGCGATGATCGTCGATTCCTCCGCTCTGCCCGAGCAGGTCGTTGCCGATGCCTTGATCTCCGCTTTCGACAGCGCCGGGCAGCGCTGCTCGGCGGTGCGCCTCTTATATGTCCAGGACGATATCGCCGACCGCCTGCTGCCGATGCTGATTGGGGCGATGGCGGAACTCTCGATCGGCGACCCGGCGCTGATCGGGACCGATGTCGGCCCTGTCATCGACGAGCCGGCGCGGCAGACCCTCGAACGCCATGCCGCCCGAATGGGGCAAGAGGGCCGGCTTCTCTATCAATGCGCGCTGCCGGCCGGCACCGGGGACGGTACCTTCGTCGCGCCGCGCGCTTTCGAGATCGACAGCGCCGGCCGGCTCGACCGCGAGGTGTTCGGCCCGATCCTGCATGTCGTCCGATGGCGGGCGGATCGGCTCGACGCGGTCTGCGACGAGATCGCCGCCACCGGCTACGCCTTGACCCTGGGCATCCATAGCCGGATCGACGACACGGTGCTGCATATTCTCGGGCGTCTCGGGGTCGGCAACAGCTATGTCAACCGCACGACGATCGGCGCCGTCGTCGGGGTCCAACCCTTTGGCGGCGAAGGACTCAGCGGCACGGGGCCAAAAGCCGGCGGACCGCGCTACCTGCACCGCTTCGCCACGGAGCGGACCGTGTCGATCGACACGACGGCCGCCGGCGGCAATGCGAGCCTGCTTTCGCTAGGGGAGGAGAGCTGAGCGCCTTTTGTCGTTTTCAGAGCACGCCGGCGGGAACGGGGCGCTTCACCAAACGTTGAACAGCGGCTAGGATGGGTTCCCAGCCAGGCGCCGCCGGGGGGCCCCGCCGAGATCAGCCAGCCGCCTTAACTCGCGTCTCGCCCCGCGCCTCAGCGCACCGTTCAGCATAGCCTAAGTGTTGCGCAAATGCCGCGGCGATTGGCCGATTTTCGCTAGTTTTGCCGCCAAACTGTTGCACGAATGTCGCTACCGGAAGCGTTCTTCGTGATCGACCGGGATTGACGGGGTTGGCGAGCTAAAAACCGATTGCCAACGCATAGGTCGATGGTAAACATGGGCGCAACGGTGGTCTGCAACCATCGTCGTACGCGTATTTGCGGCCGGAGGTAAGGGTGATGAGAAAACGCTTTTTGCTAGGCGCCGGCGTTGCGATCGCCATGGCGTTCAGCTGGGCGAGTGCACAGGCCCAACTGTTCGTGATGCCCAGCGGACCGGGTGCCCTCTATTTTGGCATCGAGGGTGGCTGGACCAGCCTCGACGATGCCAAGGGCAGGACCGGAGGCTTCAGCTTCACGCAGAAGTTCAACGACGGCTTCAACGTCGGTGCCCGCGCCGGCTACGAGTGGGGCCCGCTGCGCTTCGAAGAGGAATTCAACTTCGGGGTCAACAAGGTGACCAGCCTCTGCGGGGGCGGCGCCTGTGTCACGCTCGATCCCGGGCAGCGTAATCGCTACGCGATCATGACCAACGTCATCTATGACTTCACGTTGGGATGGCCGGTCACGCCGCATATCGGTGCTGGCATCGGGGCCGTCAATCTTCACGATTCAATGAGCACCAGGCCGCCGAATGCCTTCACGGTCTCTTCGAGCAATGACTGGGTGTTCGGTTATCAGGGTATCGCCGGTATCCGGTACAACATCAACCCGGCCTTGGCCTTCGACCTCGATTACCGTTACCTCGCCACGGAAGATCCGACCTTCAGATTTGCTCCGAACATCGGTGGCGCCGCCGATCCTCGCCCGCAAGGTGTTCCTGGTGTTCTTCGATTGGGATAGGGACACGATCACGCCGGAAGGCAGGGCGATCATCGGGCAGGCCGCCGATGCGTGGCGCGCTGGTGGCAACGTGACGATCCAGGTCACCGGCTACACCGACGCTTCGGGTTCGGCTGGCTACAACCAGCGGCTCTCCGAGCGGCGCGCCAACAACGTCGCAAGTGCCTTGGCGCAAGCGGGCGTACCCCGTCAAGCCATGGTCGTCAGCGGCCGCGGCAAGAACGACCAGCGCGTTCCGACCGCCGATGGCGTGCGCGAGCCGCAGAACCGCCGCGTCGAGATCGTCTTCCCGTAAGCCATCAGAACGACAGCGCCGGGGCCCAACACGCCCCGGCACCCCTCCAACCGCCGTGCTCTGCACGGCGGTTTTTCTTTGGCTGCGATCAGCGCGTCCGTGCGGTGACCGGGTCCAGGCGCCGTTGCAGCGCGTCGCCCAACAGGTTGCAGGCCACGACGGTCAGAAAGATCATCAGACCGGGGTAAACCGCCAGCAGCGGCGCTGCGGTGATCAGCTCCTGGGCGTTGCTCAGCATGCTGCCCCAACTCGAGAGCGGCGGTTGTACGCCGAGCCCAAGAAAGCTCAGCACCGATTCGAACAGGATCACATCGCCGACGCTGAGGGTTGTTGCGACGATCAATGGCGCGAGGACATTCGGCAGGATGTGCAGCCATAGGATGTGCGGCACCCCCGCGCCGAGACTACGGGCGGCGCGCACGAAATCGCGGTTGCGGGTGACCAGCGCGGCGCCGCGCACCAGGCGAGCGGCCGTGGTCCAACCGACCAGCACGGCAAGCGCGACAATGCGAACGACGCTGATCTCGTCCGATTGGATCAAGCGCGCCGGCAAGCCGAGCTTGTTCAGATCGAGCGCGGCCAGCACGATCAGCAGCGGCAGCAGCGGCAGCGCGATCATCGCATCGGTGCCGCGCATCAGGACCCGGTCGGTCCACCCGCCGAGATATCCGGCGGTCAGGCCGATCAGGGTACCGAGCGCCGCCGCGGCCAGTGCCGCCGCGACGCCGATCACCAGCGATACCCGCCCGCCGGCAAGCAGCCGCAACAATACATCCCGGCCGAGTTCGTCGGTGCCGAGCGGGTGCGCCAGCGATGGCCCCGACAGGCGGTCGAGCAGATCCACCACATTCGGGTCGATTCCGAGTATGGCATTCACCAGCGGGGCGGCAAACGACGCTGCCGCGATCACGACCAACAGGATCAGCGGCAATTTCACCGGTAGGAGACGCGCGGGTCGAGCCAGGCGTAGGCGAGATCGGCGACCAGATTGGCGACCATCGTCACGACCGTCGCGAGCAGCAACGCCGCCAGCGCCAGATTGTAGTCATTGCCCATCACGGCATCGAAAATCAGCTTGCCCATGCCGGGGTAGGCAAACATGGTCTCGGTCACCAGCGCGCCCGAGACCAGACCGCCGAAGGACAGCGCCAGGATTGTCGTCACCGGAACCAGCGCGGAACGCAGCGCATGATGAACAACCACTCGTGCTTCGCTGGCACCTTTGGCGCGGGCGGTGCGGATGTGGTCCTGCGCCAGGGCCTCGCGCATCGCGGATCGGACATAGCGCGTATAACTGGCGGCGCTGACCAGGGTCAGCGTCGTCACCGGCATGACCAGATGGCGCAGCCGGTCGGCGATGTCGCTGCTGCCCGCGGTTGCGATGCCGCTCGCCGGCAACCAGCCGAACCCCGCCGCAAAGACGAGGATCAGGATCAGCGCGAGCCAGAATGTCGGCATTGATATGCCGGCAAAGCAGAACAGGTTGACGGCGCCGTCGAGCCGCGATCGGGGGTGCCGTGCCGCCAAGGTCCCGAGCCCCAGCGCGATCGTAAAGGCCAGTACAAAGCTCGGCACCATCAGCAGCAGCGAGTTGCCAAGGCGCGGCAGCAGCGCGCCCCAGACGGGTGCCGCGAATAGCCGCGAATAACCGAGATCGCCGGCAAGCGCTTGCCGCGCCCACCCGGCGTAGCGCAGCAGCAGCGGCTGATCGAGGCCATAGAGCGCTTTGAGCCGCGCCGCGTCGGCCGCGCTCATCCGTGGGTCGGCCGAGCGCATCAGATCGATCGGATCGCCCGGCATCAGGCCGATCAGCGCATAGATGACGAACGACATCAGCGCCAGCATCGCGATGATCTCGACCAGGCGTATCGCAGCAAAGCGGATCATCGGCTTACGGCTGGGCGGACCAATCGGTGATCCACAATGTCGTCGGCGACTGGTTTCCGGTCGGACGAACCCCGGTCAGCCATTTCGGCAGGATGAAAACGTCCGAACGAAAATAAAGCGGCAATGACGGCAGCTCGGCCGCGTACAGCCGCTGGGCCTCGGCCCACAGCGCCTTGCGTGCGGTCGGATCGAGCTCGATTTCCAGCGCATCGATCAGGCGGTCCA
The DNA here is from genome assembly GCA_005888515.1 of Alphaproteobacteria bacterium. Lineage (GTDB taxonomy): Bacteria > Pseudomonadota > Alphaproteobacteria > ATCC43930 > CGMCC-115725 > DATARH01. The sequence goes on from VAZR01000096.1 coordinate 5,425, forward strand.
TTTCGGGGCTCGTGAAACCGGTGGCGTTCTGGCCGACAAAGCCGTTTGCCGCGCTCGGGATCTCGCTCGAATGCAAGATCGAGCGCGGCACATTTTCGGGCGAGCTGATCCAGGCGTACATCGCCATGTCGAAACGGCGGTGCGGCAATGTTTCGCCAAACATCACTCGGGCCGGTTCATTCTTGATCCGGATATCGACACCGATGCGGCGCCATTGGCTCTGCAGCACCTGTTCGACCAATTCACGCGAGCGATTGCCGGCGGTCGTCATCAACTCAAATGACAGCTTCTGTCCTTGCGCGTTACGGCGCAGCCCGTCGCCTCCCTTGCTCCATCCAAGCGCGTCGAGCAATTCCGCGGCGCGCACCGGATCGTGGCGATAGCGGGGAGTATCGGCGGTATAGCCGAGATCGAGCGGGTTGACGAAGGTGGCGGCCACCGGCTGCCGGCCGGCGAACAGCGATTGGCTGATGGCTTCACGGTCGAGTCCCAGGATCAGCGCTTCGCGGACGCGCCGATCGGCCAAGACGGGATGAGCGAGATTAAGATCGATGTGCTCGTAAACCAGGCCGGGCTTATAGACGATCTGAAACGCCTCGCCGTGGCGCTTGGCGAAGGCGAGCCCTTCGTCGAGTGGCAGCCCGAGCTCGCCGGCGATCATATCGATCGTGCCCGACAGCAGATTGGCTTCGAGCGCTGCGGTGTTCTCGATGGCGCGCACCGTGATCCGCCGAAAATGGCCGGGCGGGCCTGCCCAATGCGGGTTCGGTTCCAGCAGGATGTGCGAGCCGGCGACAAATTCGGCGACCCGATAGGGGCCGTTATAGAGGCCCGGGTTAGTCGGATCGGTGTTGTAACGCGTGCGCAGCCGATATTCCGCTGGCGCCGCAAAGGCTTCCCGCTCGATATGGGCCGGCAGCAACATGAAATCCTGGATCGCCGCATAGTCGAAGGTCAGTTTGTCGACGTGCAGCGTGAAGGTCTTCTCATCCTTGATGTCGATTGCACGGATGCGGCGATACAGCTCGGCGTTGCTGATCCCGCTCTGCGGGTCGCGGCCGACTTCGTAGGTGAACCGCACATCGGCGGTCGTCACCGGCACGCCGTCTGCCCACTGCGCATCGGGACGGATCGTGTAGGTCAGATCGACGCCCTTCTTGCCATCCGGCAGATCGACGGGGATTGCGAGCCCATTGGCGATCGACGGCAATTCCGTGCACAACAAACAGGCGAGCTTCCACTCCGCGTCGTAGACAGTGAACGGCCGCAAGGTCATTCCGAGCACGTAGCTCTTGGCTGCCATCACATCGATGTTCGGGTTCAGCGTCGCCGGGAACTGGGTAATGCCGATCGACAACGCCTCGTGCTCCGCCGCTCCCGCCGGCATCGTGCCCCCCCAGGCCAGCAGCCCAACCAACAGCGCGACACGCCGGTGGTGCCGCGTCCGCCCGTTCTCGCGGAACACGTTCATAAACCGCATTCAAATCACCCAAGCGCTTGAAACTTAGCCGCCCGAATCATATTATCCGGCGTCGGCGAGGTCGAATACGCCACACTCGAAGTTGCGTATTCGCGGGAACGAAACAACATGCTGGTTGTTTCAGGCCCGTGGCCCGCAAGGTTCACTCTCAGTTAGCCAGCCCGTTGCAGCGTACTGTCCCACTCCGGAACTGCCACACAGAGGATAGAGGCATGAAGCATCTCTTGAATGGCGTCGCGGTCCTTGCGGCCCTTGCGATCGCCGCGCCGGTCTGGGCGCAAACAGCCGCCCCGATGGCTCCTTCATCCCGCGCCCCGGCGGCGCCAGCGGCGTCAGCACCAGCACCAGCCGCGCCAATGGCCACGAAGGCCCGGCACAAGCGGGTGGTCCATCGCAAGACGCGGCGCGGAATGGCCCGCAGAGGGAGCCCCGACTCGATGGCGAGCCAGCTCAATGCGCAGGAGTTGTCGCGCGTCCAGGGCGGCGGCGCGCCAGTCGCCGGCGGCATGGCGCCCGGGACGCTGGGCGGCGGCTATGGCCAACCGGCTCCGACACAGGGCATCCCGGGCGGAAATCAGCCCTCGGCCAGCTCACACCCGCCGGCATACCGCTAGCGCAGTCGCGGCGGCAGAGCCGCCAAGACGGATTTGTCGCAAGGGGGCTTCGGCCCCCTTGTTGATTCGGCGCGCCAGGCGATGGTCATCACGTCGCGAACCGGCCGTATTATTTTCCTAATACTAATGAAAGTGACTGCAGCAGCCGAATTCGGCTGATTTGGGTTGTTCTCACATCAACGAAACAAGCGAGGCCGAACACCGAATAGCTTCTTTTAATTTATGGCGACGAGAAGAGCAGAGCGTAGAACGCCGTTTCATGCTTTTTTAATTGGCAAAAGGATAAAAGCGCAGCCGCCCAAAAAATTACCGCTGTCATGATAACGAGCGCTAGCCGCGAGCCCGAAGCTCTCCCATCGGACTGGGTGAGGCATTTCGTCGACGAGATCCCCTTGGGTATCGCGGTATTCGACCACGAGCTGCGCTACATCGCGGCCAATCCCCGCTGGATCAGCGCGTTTCACCTCACCGTCGCAGCGCTCGCGGGACGCCGCCATGATGAGCACGATCCGCTCGGTGGGAGCGGACTTGCCGAATTGCTCCAACGCGCGCTGTCCGGCGATACGGTCGAAGGCTGCGCAGGCATCGAGAATGACGGTGCCGGACGGCCGCATCAGCTCGTTGTTGGCGTGCGTCCCCGTGTCGCTCCAGATGGAGCGATTATCGGGGTCGTCGCGGCGCTGCATGAGACGGCTAGCGCGGATGCCGAGCACCAGGCCGAGGACGCGCCCGACCCGTTGACCGGGATCGCCGGGCGATCAAGTTTTCTCGCGCGGATCCGGGCCGCCTTAGAGTCAGGCGAAAACGCAAATCGCGGCACCGCGATGTTTCTGCTCGACATCGACAATTTCAAGGGGGTGAACGATCTCTACGGTGCGCGGGTCGGCGATGCGGTGTTGAAGACCATCGCGACACGTCTTGTCACCGGAACCCGTTCACGCGCGCTGTTTGCCACGGCGCCGGAAATCTCGCGCTCCCCGACGGACAGCGACTTGATTGCGCGGCTCGGAGCCGATGAGTTCGGCATTATTCTAGCCTCAGGTGCCAGTGCGGCCGATGTCGAGACATTCGCCCGCCGGCTGCTGCAGATGATCTCCGCCCCGATCCTTGCTGGCGATCAGCGTATCCGTCTGACCGGGAACGTCGGTTATCTGATCACCGGTCCGGCTGACCGCACCGAAGATGACGTGCTGCGCGATCTGGATGTGGCGCTGCAGGAAGCCAAGATACGCGGCCCGAACAGCGCCAAGATCTGGGAACCGGCCCTGACCAGCGCGATGGGACGGCGCCTCGGCATGCTCGATCAGCTGCACCGCGCCGTCGATGAGGGCGAGTTCGTCTTGCATTACCAGCCGATCCTGAGCCTCAAGGACGGCCGGGTTGCTGGCGCTGAGGCGTTGCTGCGCTGGAATCATCCGAGTGACGGC
>VAZR01000072.1 GCA_005888515.1 Alphaproteobacteria bacterium
GCAACTCGATTATGTTACAGACCGTTACCGAGCGTTGAGAGCCTGTCATGTTCGTATGCCTGTGCAATGCGCTGACCGACCGCGACCTGCATCCCCATACCGCGGCCGGCGACTGCTCGGTATCGATGGTCTACCAAGCCTGCGGCTGCCGCCCGCAATGCGGCAAGTGTGTGCCGTTCGTCCGCCAGATGCTGCGCGATGGAGCGGAGGCAGCGAGAAAAAGCGGCGGCGCGGATTGATCACTTTTCGTCCGCCGGCGTTAGCTCTCCAGTTTAGGCGTATGCCCGATCGGGGAGGCCGGCAATGCGGGGCGATCAGACCGTCATCCAGCATCTCAATGCGGTGCTCAAGAACGAGCTGACCGCGATCAACCAATACTTCTTGCATGCCCGGATGCTGCGTCATTGGGGCGTCAGCAAGCTCGGCGACCGCGAATATCATCAGTCGCTCGACGAAATGAAAGATGCGGACAAGCTGATCGAGCGCATTCTGTTTCTCGATGGTTTGCCCAATCTGCAGGACCTCGACAAGCTGCTGATCGGCGAGAATGTGCGCGAGGTTCTCGAATGCGATCTGCGCCTGGAGCAGGCTGGGTTGACCCGCCTGCGCGAGGCGATTGCGTATTGCGAGGGAGTGCGCGATTTCGTATCGCGCGATCTGTTCAGCGACATTCTCGAGGGCGAGGAAGATCAGGTCGATTTCATCGAGACCCAATTCGAGCTGATCGACCGGATCGGCCTCGAACGCTACGTGCTGCTGCAATCTCGTTCGGCCGATTAAATCTCACTTCCGCCGCGCAGCGGCGATCATTTGTTTCAAGCTGGCAAGGTCGATCGCACCCGGGACGATTTCATTGCCGATCACAAATCCCGGCGTGCCGCGGATGTCGAGGGCTTCGGCAAGTTCGGTATTGGCCTTCAAGGCGCGCGCGATCTCAGGCGCCGCCATGTCGCGTTTCAAGCGCTCGACATCGACCCCGACCGACTCGGCGGTTTTCAGCACCGCTGCCTCGTTGATCTGACCTTTGAGCAGCATCAGCGCGCGGTGCAAGGCATCGTATTTTCCCTGCTTCCTGGCTGCCAGCGCTGCTCGCGAGGCGGTCACGGACTCCGGCCCGAGCACCGGGAATTCCTTGTAGACGAGCTTCAATTGCCGGTCTTCGCCAAGCAAGGCTTCGAGCGACGGCTCCACCTGCTTGCAATAGGGGCAGCGGTAATCGAAAAACTCGACCAGCGACACATCGCCCTTCGGATTGCCGGCGATCGGCGTTTCCGGATCGTCGAAGATCTCGCGACGCCGCGCCGACAATGCCTGCGCCGCCTTATCGCGCGCATCGCCCTTTATCTTGTCCTCGGCGGCTTGCAGCGTGTCGATCAGCACGTCGGGGTTTTTCGTCAGGTAATCGTGGATGATCGCCTCGATCGCCTTGCGCTGGTCCGGGGTGAATTCCGCCGCATAGACCGCACGCGGTGACGCTAGAGCGAGAAGCGCCGCTAAGCCCAGCGCTGCGGTGCAGAACCAAGCTCGGGATCGCAGCGATGCCGATGCTGTCGATCGGCGGAAAGCAAACGGCATACGGAAACTCCATGCAGCGGCGGCCGAGAGGCTCAACGAGCTCAGTTGTCGAGCTGCTCGGCCTCGCGGTGAATGTCGTCGGCGCGGAAATAGGACGGCGTGTTCTTCGTCAGCATCTGCTTGGCGCGATTGGATTGCTGCATCGCGTCTTTTTTCTTGCCATTGGCAAGCGCTTCCTCGGCCAGCGACAGCGCCGCCATGCCCATCTGGTTGTCGCGGCCATAGGCGACGGCGAGGAAACGCCAGATCTGGGCTTCGCGGCCTTCGACGCGGCTGGCGTCGTTGAGATAGGCGATGGCGCGCTTGTTGAGTGTCGGATCGCCGCTTTCGATGTAGACCTGCGACAACGACATCCGCAGCAAGGCCGCCGAGGGCGCCAGCTTCACGGCATCCTCGTAGGGGCGTATCGCGTCGCGTATCTTTCCGTTCTCGAACAGCATCTGCCCTTTAAGCTCGCGGTAATAGGGATCGTTCGGAAAATCCCGGATCAGCCCGTCGATCTCCGGCAATGCCCTGTCGAGCTTTGGGATCCGGTAATAGGCGATCGCCCGCACATACCGCGCGAGCGGCGAACGGTCGCTTTCCGGGTAGGCCGCAAGCGTCCGCGACGGATCGTCGAGAAAGGCATGCAATTTGGCTTTGATCCGCCGCAGCAGTTCGACGGATGCAGGCGGGTCGGGAGTATTCGAACAGCGTGCTTGTGCGACATGATCGCGGATATATTGGATCCGCTGCTGGGTCAGCGGATGAGTGCGCACCCAGGCTTCTTGCCGCTCGCCTGACAGCAGCTCGTTGGTCTGCAGGATCTCGAAGAACTTCAGCAGGCCGCGCGCCGACTGACAGCTGCGATCGAGAAAGTTGAGCGCCGCATGGTCGGCGGTGGCTTCCTGCGCCATCGAGAATTGCAGAAACGAGCGCTGGCCGACGCCTTGCGCGCCAAGCAGCGGGGCACCGCTGCGCCCAAGGACGGAGGCGCCGGCGGCAGCCACCATCGCGATGATGCTTTCGATGCTGGCGTTGCGCATCGCTTCCTTGGCGCGCAACACATGCGCGCCGGTAATGTGGCCGGTCTCGTGCGCGATAACCCCGATCAGCTGGTTCGGATTTTCTGCCCGCAGGATCAGCCCGCTATTGATAAAAATCGCCTGCCCGCCGGCGACAAACGAATTGAGCTGACTGTCCTGTACGAGATAAACCCCGACATCGTTGGGCTCGAGCCCGGCGACCCGCCAGATCGGGGTCGCGATATTCCTGATATTGTTCTCGATCTCGGCGTCGCGCAGCAGCAATTCCGCCGCGTTCGTCACGCCCGGCCCGAGGCACAGCGCGGCGACCAGCGTTGCAACCAGAACCAGGCGATGCAGCGGATGAGGCAGCCGCGCTGCTGTCACCTTCCCCCCGTCCAGAATCTGCTCCTGCCGCGCGCCCTACTGCACCAGCCGTTGCCACCAACCCCGACGCGGGTTGGCCGGCTTGTCGGTCACTGTCAGCACATCCTCGTTCGGGCTTGCCGGTTCGGAAGACGCGGGAGCTTCGCCAGCTCGGTTGTCTGCCGAGTTTGCCGGCGCCGCGACCGCTTCTTCGAGCACCCGTTCGGTCTCGCTGACAAAAGGCACCCCTTGTTCCGACTCTGCTGTCGGAGCAGGAGCCGCTTCCCTCACCTCTTCGCGGTCGGGCGCAGCGGCAGGCACGGGTTCACCACCGTCGCCGGCAAACGGCGCCAAACTCGCGGCTTCATATCCGGAATCGCCCGGCCACGGCTCCAGGACGGGCTCTGCGGCGGCCTCTTCGGTGACGCGCTGGTCCTCGGCGCGCGGGACAACCTCGATCGTTTCGGCGGCAACCTGGCGGTCTGAAGTCCCGCCTCCATCCTCGCGCCGGCCTCGCACACGGCCGCCGCGACGTCCGCGACGCCGGCGACGCCGGTCATCGCCGTCGCGCTCATCCTCGCCCGCTTCCCGCGGTTCTCTGGCAGGCTTTTCGCTGGGCTCCGCCGGCTCTGGCATTTCCGCAGCGGGCGTTACTGCAGACCGAGCTTCGCGCGGCTCATCCGAGCGCCGACGACGACGCCTGCGGCGGCGCCGTCCGCGTTCTTCGTCGCCGTCCTGCTCCCCCGCGGCTTCCGCGCGCGCCGGCATGGTTTCGGTGTCTTCTTCTTCCTCCGCCACCTCTTCTTCGTCTTCTTCGATCGCGGGCGCCTGGATCGAGCGCGGCAATGGCGGCGCCTCGCCGGCCCCGTAGGCGCGCAACCGCTCGAGACGGAAGCTCGGCGGGATCAGTGAATCGTCGCGCGCCACCATGACCCGCACGCCGTAGCGCGCCTCGATTTGGGCCAGCGACTCGCGCTTCTGGTTCAAAATGTAGAGCGCCACCGTCGTCGGCACGTAGATACAGATCTCGGCCGAACGCCGGCGGATCCCCTCCTCCTCGATCGAACGCAGCACATAAAGCGCGGTCGACTCGACCGAACGGATGAAGCCGGTGCCGCCGCAATGCGGACAGGGCTGGGTCGAAGCCTCGGCCAGCGACGGGCGCAGCCGTTGCCGGGACATTTCGAGGAGTCCGAACGGGCTGATGCGGCCGACCTGGATGCGGGCGCGGTCGTTCTTCAACGCCTCCTTGAGGCGCCGCTCGACCGAGATCTGGTTGCGGTGCTCCTCCATATCGATGAAATCGATGACGATGAGCCCGGCCAGATCGCGCAACCGCAGTTGCCGCGCGATCTCCTCGGCGGCTTCGAGGTTGGTGCGCAACGCGGTTTCCTCGATGTTGCGCTCGCGCGTCGATCGTCCGGAATTGACGTCGATCGAGACCAGCGCCTCGGTCTGGTTGATCACGACATAGCCGCCCGAGCGCAGCTGCGCGACCGGCGAGTGGATGGCGTCGATCTGGCTCTCGACCTGAAAGCGGTGCAGCAGCCCGATCTGCGGATCGCGGTAAGGCTGCACCCGCTTGGCATGGCTTGGCATCAGCGTCCGCATGAAGGCCTTGGCGGTCTTGTAGCCTTCCTCGCCTTCGACCAGCACCTCGTCGAGATCCCGGGTATAGAGATCGCGGATCGAGCGCTTGATCAGATTGCCTTCTTCATAGATCAGCGCCGGCGCGGTCGATTTGAGCGTCAGATCGCGGATCTCGTTCCACAGCCGCAGCAGATATTCGTAATCGCGTTTGATCTCGGCTTTCGAGCGCTCGGCGCCGGCAGTTCGGACGATGACGCCCATGCCTTCCGGGATGTCGAGCTCCTCGAGGATTTCTTTGAGCCGGCGGCGGTCGCCGAGGCTGGTGATCTTGCGCGATACGCCGCCGCCCCGACCGGTATTCGGCATCAGCACGCAATAGCGCCCGGCGAGCGACAAGTAGGTGGTCAGCGCGGCGCCCTTGTTGCCGCGCTCCTCCTTCGCGACCTGCACCAGCATGATCTGGCGGCGCTTGATGACCTCTTGGATCTTGTAGTGGCGGACCGGGTAACGCCGGCGCTGCTCGGCGTCGGCCTCCTCGACCTCCTCGACCTCGTCGCCTCCGAGCGTCTCGACGCTGCCCGCTTCATTCTCGGCGCCGTTGCCGGCCGATGTTGCGTCGGCAATTTCGGCCGCGACCACCGATTCCTCGGCGACCCGCAAGGCGATCGAGTCCGGTTCCGAGGCCGGGTTGCCGGCATGGTCGGCATGTCCCTCATCCCACCCAGCCGCCGGGTGCGGGGTTTTCTGATCGGCGTTCTCTTGGTCGGCCGGGCGCGCACCTTGCAACTGCCACTCTTCCTGCCAAGCCGCCAGCGTCGGCTCCGGTTCCTCGTGAGGCTCCGGCGCTTCGGACGGCTCGGCGGCGGCGCTTTCGGCTGGCGGGAGGGGCGCTTCCCAGTTCGTTACGGGCGCGCTGTCGAACGGCTCGGGATAGAACCCGCCCGCGGGCTCGCTCGGCCTTACAGACGTGCTTTCATAGGTCTCAGTGGCAGGGGTCTCGGTCGCATGGGCCCCGGCCGCATGGGTCTCGGACGGCTCACTCTCGGCCGGCCGGTCGGCGAACTCTTCGTCGGCGGTGTCGTCGTCGGTCGCGGGCGATTCCGGTACCGGGATCGGCTCTGGCAATGCCGCCGCGAGCGAGGCGCCGGGTTCTTCGCCGCCATTCGCGGCGGCACTTTCCGGCGCGTCGTGCGCCTCGCCGTGGCGGCCCGAGCGGTCGCTTACCGGGATGCGGTAATAATCGGGATGGATCTCGCTGAAAGCCAAAAATCCATGCCGGTTGCCGCCATAATCGACAAAGGCGGCCTGCAGCGACGGCTAGACCCGCGTAACCTTCGCGAGATAGATGTTGCAGTTTACTTGTTTCTTGGTCGACGACTCGAAATCGAACTCTTCGAGCCGGTTACCGCTGAGCACCACGACCCGAGTCTCTTCGGGGTGGGCAGCGTCGATAAGCATGCGCTTTGCCATTCGGGCAGAACTCCGGGAAGCGCCGCTGCGGCCGCTTTGCAAGCGGACGGCGGCGCCGTCATTTGAGGTGAGGAGCCGGCGGTGTCGGCCATCGTAGCGTCGCGGAAATCGGTCATCGGCATCGCGGCGGCAAACAGCCCGGCTCTAGTTTCATACGATCGCTTTCGCCCGGCCCTGCGACCCGGCGGGGCGGCAAGAGACTTGCCAGCAAGGCGGGTGGCATCGCAGTGCCGCCGGGCGGTACACCCGGTTGGCGGAATTCGCACGTGGCAATTTACCGGCCAAAGCCTGCCACCACAATGATTTCGTCCCATAACCAGCATACCCGCGGTAAAACCGAGCGTTCGTGCCATTGCCGCGGTTGCAATCGGCACCCGTTTCGCGGGCGTCGCGCAGAGATTGGCTCGCGTTCAACCAAATCAGCCTTGGAATAGCCAAAGTGTTGGCGCATAAGAAGCGCCGCCGCGCGGGGGGCTGACCGCGCCAGCGGTTAAGGAGTGTGCGCTCTTGCGCATCATCATTAAGCTCGTTCGCTTTGTTTTCGTTTGTCTTGTGCTGCTCGCCATAGCCGGTGGCGGCGTGGTCGGGTTAACGATCTGGTATTTCGGGCGCGACCTGCCGAATTACCAGCAGCTGGCGCATTACGAGCCGCCGATCACGACGCGGGTTCATGCCGGCGACGGCCGGTTGCTGGCCGAATACTCGACCGAGCGCCGCGTATTTGTGCCGATCGGGGTTATCCCGAAGCGGGTCATCAACGCCTTCCTGTCGGCCGAGGACAAGAATTTCTACAGCCATCACGGGGTCGACCCGATCTCGATGATGCGCGCCGCGCTGACCGATCTCGGCCGCTGGCACAGCAAGCGCCGTCCGGTCGGCGCCTCGACAATCACGCAGCAGGTCGCCAAGAACATGCTGCTGACCAACGAGTTGACGATGTCCCGCAAGATCAAGGAGATCCTGCTGGCCACTCGCATCGACGAAGCGCTGTCGAAAGACCACATCCTCAAGCTCTATCTCAACGAGATCTATCTCGGTTCCGGGGCGTACGGGGTCGAGGCAGCCGCGTTGATTTACTTCAACAAATCGCTCGACGAGCTGACCCTCAGCGAGGCGGCTTTCCTCGCCGGCCTGCCAAAGGCGCCGAACAACTACAATCCGGCCCGCTACCCGCAACAGGCCAAGGCGCGGCGCGATTGGGTGCTCGACCGCATGGCCGAGGACGGCAGCGCCCCCGAAAAGGAGATCGTCGCCGCCCGGGCCGAGCCGATCACCCTGCGCCGCCGCGAAGAGGCGGAGATCGTCAACGGTCCCTATTTCGCCGAAGAGGTACGGCGCGACCTGCTCGCCCGCTACGGCGAAAAAGGACTCTATCAATCGGGCCTGTCGGTTCGCACCAGCCTGGACGCCAAGCTCCAGCCGGCCGCCGACAAGGCGTTGCGCGACGGGCTGATCGCCTATGACCGGGGCCATGGCGGCTGGCGCGGCGCAGTCGGCCATATCGATCCCGGCACAAACTGGCAGGACCGGCTGGCCGCCGAGCCGCTGACCCCAGGCGCGGCGACGGCCGGCTGGCAGCTCGCGGTCGTGTTGCGGACAGAAAGCGACGGTGCGGCGATCGGGCTCAAGGACGGCGGAACCGGCCGCATCCCATTCGCGCAGATGCGCTGGGCCCGGCCCCTGCACGACGACGGCAATCTCGGCGCGTTTCCGCGCACCGCCGCCGATGTCGTCAAGCCGGGCGATCTGGTGCTGGTCGAACCGCTGACCGAGAGCCTGAAGGGCGGCCCACCGGCAGGAAAAGCGCAACCCGCGCCGGTGCGGCCGGCCGGACTCTACAATCTGTGCCAGATCCCCGAGGTTTCCGGAGCGCTGGTCGCGCTCGACCCGCATACCGGGCGGGTGCTGGCGATGAGCGGCGGCTTCAGTTACGAAATCAGCCAATTCAACCGGGCAACCCAGGCGAAGCGCCAGCCGGGCTCGTCGATCAAGCCGTTTGTCTATTTGACCGCGCTCGAGCACGGCTTCACCCCGTCGTCCGTCGTGGAGGACGGGCCGGTGGCGATCAGCCAGGGCGAAGGCATGCCGCTGTGGACACCGGGCAACTACAACAGCAACAAATTCCGCGGTCCGACCCCGCTGCGGCTCGCGCTCGAATTGTCGCTCAATACGGTCACCGCTCGCTTGGCCGAGATGGTCGGCATGGAAGCGATCGGCGAGACCGTCGAAAAATTCGGCATCATGGATCACATGCCGCGACTCTACGCGATGTCGCTCGGCGCCGGCGAGACGACGCCGCTCCGGCACACGGCGGCGTATGCGATGCTCGACAATGGCGGGAAGCGCATCAACCCGACGCTGATCGATCGCGTCCAGGGCCGGGACGGCAAAACGATCTTTACCGCCGACCAGCGGCCCTGCGAGGCCTGCACCAATGTCGAATGGAACCACCAACCCGTGCCGGTGATCCCCGACATCCGCGAGCAGATCGCCGACCCGGTCTCGACATTCCAGATCGTCGAGATGCTGGAAGGCGTCGTGCAGCGCGGCACCGGCACCGCCGTCAAGGCGGTCGGCAAGCCGATCGCCGGTAAGACCGGCACGACCAACGACTGGCAGGATGCCTGGTTTGTCGGCTTCACCCCCGATCTCGCGGCCGGCGTGTTTGTCGGCTACGACGACCCGGCGTTTCTCGGCTCCGACGAGACCGGCGGTCATCTCGCCGCTCCGATCTTCCGCGACTTCATGCTGGTCGCGCTGAAGGATGCGCCGCCGACCGAATTCCGCACCCCGGCGGGCGTTCAGATGGTCCGCGTCAACCCCGATACCGGCGAGCCCGCCGGTGCAGGGGGGCCCGGCATCCTGGCGGGCTACAAGCCCGGCACCGAACCGGGCAAGGACCGTGGACGCCTGGCGCCGGGCGACGAGGTCGTGCAGGGCGTCACCGCGCGGGTGCCGGTGCGCGCAACCCCGGCCAGCGGAACCGGCGGGCTCTACTGAAGTTCGTTTTTCAGTTCGTTTTTTGAGGGATAGGCTCATGCGCGCCGAGATCCAGGCGGTTGCCGACGACATTAGAAAGTCGCTGGCGCTGCTGAGGAGGCATCTTTGACTGGGAGGCGGCCAACCGGCGCCTCGCCGAGCTGAACGCCAAGGCGGAAGACCCGAAGCTCTGGGATGACCCTACCGCGGCGCAATCGCTGTTGCGCGAACGCACCCGGCTGGAACGCGCGATCGAGGGGTACCGCCGGATCGAGCGCGAGGTCGACGACGCGCTCGAGCTGATCGAGCTCGGCGATGCCGAGGGGGACGCGGCGATCGTCGCGGAGGCGGAGGCCAACCTCGGAAAGCTGCGCGAAGAGGCGCGGAAGCGCGAGGTCGAGAGCCTGCTGTCGGGCGAAGCCGATGGCAACGACTGTTATCTCGAAGTCCATGCCGGCGCCGGCGGCACCGAGGCGCAGGACTGGGCCGAGATGCTGCTGCGCATGTATGTGCGCTGGGCCGAGGATCACGGCTACAAGGTCGAGTGGCTCGAGGAAAGCGCCGGCGAAGGCGCCGGCATCAAATCGGCGACGGTCAAGGTCAGCGGCGTCGATGCCTATGGCTGGCTGAAGACCGAGAGCGGTGTGCATCGCCTCGTGCGCATCTCGCCGTTCGATTCGAATGCGCGGCGTCACACCAGCTTTGCCTCCGTCTGGGTCTACCCGGTCATCGACGAGAAGATCGAGATCGAGGTTCTCGACAAGGATCTGCGCATCGACACCTACCGCGCCTCCGGGGCCGGGGGACAACACGTCAACAAGACCGACAGCGCGATCCGGATTACCCATCTGCCGACCAACATCGTGGTTCAGTGTCAAAGCGAAAGGTCGCAACACCAGAACCGGGCGCATGCCTTTGCGATGCTGCGCGCCCGGCTCTATGAGCGCGAATTGGAGAAGCGCGAGGCCGCAACCGACGCAATGAACGCGTCGAAAACCGATATCGGCTGGGGCCACCAGATCCGCTCTTACGTGCTGCAGCCCTATCAGATGGTGAAGGATCTGCGCACCGGGGTCGAAACCGGCAACACCGGCGCGGTCCTCGATGGCGACATCGACCGATTCCTTGCTGCCGCGTTGGCGCAGCGCATCGAGGGCGCCGACGCGCTGGCGGGCGGCGGGTAGACCCAACCGGCGATTGCGAGGCCGGTTTCCCGTCACCTGAAAATTCAGGCCGGATTCAGGTGAATTTGTTGTGAGGGTTGAACGGGCCTCTATAAGCAGAGAGCGAAGAAACACAGCCCCGCACCCTGTCGCTCTCCCCGCCTGCGGGGCTTTGCATCCAAAAGCATTCCTGTAAGGGGCGGCGTTATCATGATCTCCATTTGGGAACGGTGTAGGTATGGCGGAAATGGCCGATCTGTTTGAACGCAAGTCGCTGAAGCTATTGGCGCAAGCCGGGCAAACGTTGAACCAGATCGTCGGCGAAGGTCTGTGCGATGAGCCGCAAAAAGACCTTATGCGGCGCATGTTGATGGAACTGCGCGAGATGTTGGGCGAGTTCGAGAAGGCGTATTTTGAGGATTGATCCGCCGCCTGCGGAGAGAGGGCCGGGCTGTGGGCAGCATTTCCGAAACGGTGCCGCGGCGGGTCATCGAATATCGCGCCGAGGAGATGTTGCAGATCAACAGCGGCGGGCTTTTCCGGGAGATTTTGCGCATTAGGCCGGGCTGAGCCACGGCTATCGCTCGCCAAGCTCGCACCGGGCCCGTACACTGCGCCGCGTCCCGTTTTGCAATGAAGCCGCGCATGCCTGAAGAGTTCTACCGTATCAAGCGCCTGCCGCCTTACGTGTTTGCCGAGGTCAATGCGCTGAAGGCGCAGGCGCGCGGCGAAGGCCGCGACGTCATCGACCTCGGCATGGGCAACCCCGACGGGCCAACGCCGCCGCATATCGTCGCCAAGCTGATCGAGGCGGTGCAGAACCCGAAGACGCACGGCTATTCGAGCTCGCGCGGCATTCCCGGGCTGCGGCGCGCCTATGCGGCCTATTACGCGCGGCGCTTCAATGTCGAGCTCGACCCGGAGCGCGAAATCATCGTGACGTTGGGCTCGAAGGAAGGGTTCGCCAATCTCGCGCAGGCGATCACCGCGCCGGGCGACACGATCCTGGTGCCGAATCCCTGTTACCCGATCCATTCCTTCGGCTTCATCATGGCCGGCGCGTCGGTGCGGCATGTGCCGGTCGGACCGGATGTCGATTTCCTCGCCGAATTGAAAAAGGCGGTGCAGCACTCGATCCCGGCGCCGCTGGCGGTCGTGCTGAACTTTCCGGCCAACCCGACGGCGCAATCGGTCGATCTGGATTTCTATGGCGAGGTCGTCGATTTCTGCCGCCACCAGGGCATCTACGTGTTGTCCGATCTCGCCTATGCCGAAATTTATTTCGACGGCAAGCCGCCGCCCTCGATCCTCGAAGTGCCGGGGGCGCGCGACATCGCGGTCGAGTTCACCTCGCTCAGCAAGACCTACTCGATGGCCGGCTGGCGGATCGGTTTCGCTGTCGGCAATGCGCGGTTGATCGGCGCATTGGGGCGCGTCAAATCGTATCTCGACTATGGCGCCTTCACGCCGATCCAGGTGGCCGCGACCGCCGCGCTGAACGGGCCGCAGGACTGCATCACCGAGATCCGCGAGCGCTATAAGGCGCGGCGCGACGTGTTGCTCGACGGGCTGCATCAGGCCGGTTGGGATGTCCCGGTGCCGGCCGGGACGATGTTCGCCTGGGCGCCGATCCCGGAGGAATTCCGCGGCCTCGGTAGCCTCGCCTTTTCGAAGCTGTTGCTCGAACGCGCCAATGTCGCGGTGGCGCCCGGCGGCGGGTTTGGCGAATACGGCGAGGGTTTCGTACGCATCGCGCTCGTCGAAAACCGCCAGCGGCTGCGCCAAGCGAGCCGCAACATCAAGGCGTTCCTGTCCGGCCGGAACGACACAGCCGAACTGCGCCGCGCCGCTGCTCGGACAGCTGCCGCCGCGGCGAATTAGGCCCCTCCGGCGCAACCGTTTGATGCCGAGCACGTGGCAAAATCTGGCTTCCCTATCGCCACTCGCCGTCGGGTCTTGCAGCGGGCAGCACTCCTCGGCGCGGCCGTATTGGCGCCGTCGCTCGCGGCCACCTCGCGAAACGGCCCAAGGGCGGCGGCCATGACCGGTGAGCTGACCGCCGACGAGGTTCGCAAGCTGTTGGACCTCGAGCCCAATGCCACCTGCGGCTTCGTCCGGGTGACGTTTGTGACCAAGCAGTCAATCGCAGCGGGCGGGTTGGCGGCGCCGTTCGCGGATGGACGACCCCTCGGCTCCGCGCTCTATTTCATGGTGACCCCCGGGGCGCCCGTACGGCTAC
>VAZR01000097.1 GCA_005888515.1 Alphaproteobacteria bacterium
GCCCATCGCCAGCGCGTGGGCGAACTCGCCGGCCAGCTCGGCGATTTGATGACCGACTGCCTGGATACCCAACACACGCTGATCATCCTTTTGCGCGACGATTCGGACAAACCCGCCATCGCCACCGGCTTCGAGCGTCAAGGCGCGCCCGCTGGCGGCGAACGGGAACTGCGCGGTCGTGACTTCGATCCCTGCGGCGGCCGCCTCGTCCGGCGACAGGCCAGCGGTGACGATCTCGGGCTCGGTGAAGCAGATCGCCGCGACCAAATTCGGGTCGAACCGGCGGCGCTCGCCGGCGATAATTTCGGCGACCATCGCACCTTGCGCCGCGGCCTTGTGCGCCAGCATCGGCTCGCCGACCAGATCGCCGACCGCCCAGACATTGCGCATCGCGGTACGGCATTGGTCATCGACCTTGACGAATGGCCCCGCCATGTCGAGGCCCATTTCTTCAAGGCCCCAGCCCGTCGTCAGCGGCCGCCTGCCGACCGTGACCAGGATTTTGTTGGCCTCGACCGTGATTTTCTTTCCGTCGGCGGTCTCGACTGCGAGCTTCCCTTTGTTGTCGAGCCCGGTGACACGCGCGCCAAGATGCAGCTCGACCTTGGCTCGCTGCAGCCAGCGCCGCACCGGCGCGGTCAATGCTGCGTCATAGCGCGGCAGGATCCTGTCGGCGGCTTCTATGACGGTTACCGCGGCGCCCAGCTTGCGGAACGCGATCCCGAGTTCGAGCCCGATATAGCCGGCGCCGGTGACCACCAGCCGCTGCGGCAGTTCCGATAGCGACAAAGCCTCGGTCGAGGAGATCACCTTGCCGCCGAAGGGCAAGCCGGCGAGCGGTACCGGTTCGGAACCGGCGGCCAGCACGACATGCTCGGCGGTGATGTCGATGACACCATTCGCGGTTTCCACCCGGCAGGTCTTTGCGTCGGAAAAAACCGCCCAGCCCGGCACCACGCGCACCTTCGCGCGGTTCATCAGCCCAATGACGCCCTTGTTCAACCGATCGACGATGCCGTCCTTCCATTTGATCATGCGCCCGAGGTCGAGCCGCGGCGGGGCGTCGAGCGAAATGCCGAGCGCATTGCCGCCTACCGCATCGGCCACGCCGGCATAGCGGTCGGCAGCATGGATCAGCGCCTTCGACGGGATGCAGCCGCGAATGAGGCAGGTGCCGCCGAGCCGGTTGCTCTCGACCAGTACGGTGTCGAGGCCGAGCTGACTGGCACGGATCGCGGCGACATAGCCGCCCATGCCGCCGCCGACCACCAGCACACGCGGGCGCAAGGTTTCGGACATCACCTTCCTCGCACAACCATCCGCATTCCCGGCGAAAGCCGGGAGCCACTCCTCAACGGCTCCGTCGCGGGATAAGTGGATCCCAGCTTTCGCCGGGAATGCGGTATCTACTGTCGTATCGTTGGATGGAAGCGGATTTCGACAGGGACACCGGATTCAGCCGACGAACAGCAATGCGGGCTGTTCGAGGTCGCGCTTGATGCGCTGGATGAACGACGCCGCCTCCCAGCCGTCGACGATGCGATGATCGAACGAGGAGGACAGGTTCATCATCTTGCGGATCACGATCTGCCCGTCGCGCACCACCGGGCGCTCGACGATGCGGTTGACGCCGATGATCGCGACCTCCGGGTAATTGATGACCGGCGTCGCGGCGAGGCCGCCGAGCGCGCCGAGGCTGGTGATCGTAATCGTCGAGCCGGTCAATTCCTCGCGCGACGCCTTGCCGGCGCGCGCCGCTTCGGCAAGGCGGTGCAATTCGGTCGCCGCCTGCCACAGATCGAAGGCCTCGGCATGGTGCAATACTGGCACCAGGAGCCCTGCATCGGTCTGCGTCGCAACCCCGACATGCACCGCGTTGTGGCGGTGCAAGACGGCGGCTTCATCATCGAAGCGGGCGTTGACCTGCGGGTGCTCGGCAACCGCATCGAGAACCGCCCGGATCAGAAACGGCAGCAGCGTCAGATGGCCGCGGTTCTCGTGCCGGGCATTGAGCTCGGCGCGCAGCTCTTCGAGAGCGCTGACATCGACTTCCTCGATGTAGGAGAAATGCGGGATGTGCCGCTTCGATTGCTGCAGATGCTCGGCGATCGCGCGGCGCAAACCGGTGATCGGCACCTCTTCGATGCCGTCGCGGCGCGCGAGCGGCATCGAACCGGCGGAGGTGTGCCCGCCGGCCGCCGCATAGGCCTCCAGATCCTCTTGCGTGATCCGCCCGGCCGGACCGGTGCCGCGCACAAACTGCAATTCGATGCCGAGATTCCAAGCCCGCCGCCGCACCGCCGGCGACGCCAATGGCTTTTGCCCGAGCTGCCCTGAAAGCCCCTCTCCCGCACCGCGGGAGAGGGAGGGACCCGCGCCGGAGGCGTGGGAGGGTGAGGGCGGGCGCGCACTTTGAAGACCCTCACCCGCTTCGCTGCGCTCAGCACCCTCTCCCGCGATGCGGGAGAGGGGAATGACCGCCGCACCGCCATTCCCTTTCCGTCCTGTGCGGGGTGGTGCTGATGCGGGTTTTTGCTGCCGATTTGGTGGATCGTGCCGCCGGTCGGGCTCCATCTGCTTCATTCCCCGCTCCGGCGACATCGAGCGTCACCAGCTGCGAGCCGACCGGCCGCTTCTCGCCGATTTGGCCTTCGATCGCGACAACCGTGCCGGCAATCGGTGCCGGGATCTCGACGGTCGCCTTGTCGGTCATCACATCGACCAGCGGGTCCTCCTCGCGGATCTCCTGGCCGGGAGAGACATGCCATTTGACGATCTCGGCCTCGGTCGTGCCTTCGCCGATATCGGGAAGCTTGACGATGTAGCGGCCCATCTCAGTTTGCGTTCTGCCGGAAGCCGAACCAGGCGAGGGCGCCGGTAACGATCAGCGCCAGCCAGCTAAGCCAAAGCGGTACGTTCCAGCCGGCAAGCTGCGCCGGCCAGCCCAAGACGATGCGCAGCAGATGCATCGCTGCGATGATCAGAAACAGTGCGGCGGTGGTCCAGTTGTAGGTTCGCTGGTCCAAGCCGCGTCAGCCCTCGATGGCGCGCCGCATGCCGTCGGCGACGCGTTGCGGGCCTGGGAAATACTCCCACTCGAAGATGTGCGGGTAGGGCGTATCCCAGCCGGTTACCCGCACGATCGGCGCTTCCAGGTGATAAAAGCAATGCTCTTGCACGAGCGCCGCCAATTCCGCGCCATAGCCGCAGGTGCGGGTCGCTTCATGCGCGATGACGCAACGGCCGGTTTTCTTCACCGAGTCGACGACCGTGTCGATGTCGAGCGGCAGCAGCGTCCGCAAATCAATGATTTCGGCGTCGATCTCCGCCTCCTCGGCCGCCGCGAGCGCGACATGGACCATCGTGCCATAAGCGAGCACCGTCACCGCATCGCCGGGACGCGCGACCGCGGCCTGGCCGAGCGGCACGGTGTAATAGCCGTCCGGGACCTCGCTTTGCGGGTGCTGCGTCCACGGCACCGACGGGCGGTCGGGATGGCCGTCGAACGGCCCGTTGTAAAGGCGCTTCGGCTCGAAGAACACGACGGGGTCGTCATCTTCGATCGCGCTGATCAGCAGCCCTTTGGCGTCGTACGGGTTGGACGGGATGACCGTCTTCAGCCCGCAGACATGGGTAAAGATCGCCTCGACACTCTGACTGTGCGTCTGGCCGCCGAAAATGCCGCCGCCGCACGGCGCGCGCACCGTGATCGGCGCCCAAAACTCGCCGCCCGAGCGGTAGCGCAACCGCGCCGCCGCCGAGATCAGCTGGTCGGTCGCCGGATAGATGTAATCGGCGAACTGGATCTCGACGATCGGCCTGAGCCCATAGGCGCCCATGCCGACCGCCGTGCCCAGCATGCCGCCCTCGGCGATCGGCGCATCGAACACGCGGTGATCGCCGTGCTTTTTCTGCAGCCCCTCGGTGACGCGGAAGACGCCGCCGTAATACCCGACATCCTCGCCGAAGATCACGACGTCGGGGTCGCGCCCGAGCATCACATCGATCGCCGAGTTCAGCGCCTGCACCATGCTCATCCCCGGCATGGCTTTTTCCCTCTTGATCCGGGAGATTGCTTCGCTTCGCTCGCAATGACAGAAAAAAGCGTTGTCATTGCGAGGAGCGGAGCGACGAAGCAATCCCCTCGCTTGTTGCGCTCCATGGCTGGCTCAGACCCCCAGCTCTTGCCGCTGGCGCCGCAAATGCCAGGGCATCTCCTTGAACACATCCTCGAACATCGTGCGGACGCTGAAATGCGGCCCGGTCTGCATCGTGCCGTAGCTCTCGGCTTCGCGGCCGACTTCCCGAACGTAATCGACCAGCTCGGCCTCGAGCTGCTTGTGCCGTTCCGGCGACCATTCGCCGAGCCGGATCAGATGCCGCGACAGGCGCTCGATCGGGTCGCCGTAAGGCCAGTTGCGCCCTTCGTTTTCCGGCCGGTAGCGCGTGGGATCGTCGCTCGTCGAATGCGGCGCGGCGCGGTAGGTGAACATCTCGATCAGCGTCGCGCCGTGATTGGCGCGGGCCCGCTCGGCCGCCCATTGCGTCGCGCCGTAGACCGCGAGGAAATCATTACCGTCGACCCGCAGCGAGGCGAGGCCGAAGCCGATCGCGCGGGCCGCGAAGGTCGCCGCCTCGCCGCCGGCAATCTCCTGGTGCGAGGAGATCGCCCACTGGTTGTTGACGACATTCAGAATAACCGGCGCGCGGTACACCGAGGCGAAGGTCAGCGCATGGTGGAAATCGGGCTCGGCGGTCGAGCCTTCGCCGATCCAGCTCGCGGCGATGCGGTGGTCGCCCTTGATCGCCGACGCCATGGCCCAGCCCACCGCCTGCGGGTATTGGATGCCGAGATTGCCGGCGAGCGAAAAGAACGACGCCGCGCGCGCCGAATACAGCACCGGCAATTGCCGGCCCTTGAGCCGGTCATGCGAATTCGAATAGCACTCGCACATCATGTCGAGGATCGGCCAGTCGCGGGCGATCAACAGCCCCTGCTGGCGATAAGTCGCGAACAGCATGTCGTCGGGCGCCAGCGCGAACGCCTGGCCGACGCCGATCGCCTCCTCACCGGTGCATTTCATGTAGAACGAGATCTTGCCCTGGCGCTGCTGCCGGAACATCCGGTCGTCATAGGCGCGGGTCAGCATCATCGCGCGCAAGCCGCGGCGCAATGTCTCGGGCGAGAGCTTCGGGTCCCAGGCACCGACGGCCGCTCCTTCGTCGTCGAGAACGCGGATCAGCTGATAGGCGAGCGGGTGCGTCTGTTGCGCCGGCACCGCGATGTCGGGACGCTCGACGGCGCCGGCGGCAAACCGCGGCACATAGCTGTAATCCGGCGGCTTGTCGGGGTCTGATAAATGTGGCGGGACATGCAGCCGCAGCCGCGGCCGGTCGGAGTCCAGATCGGCTTCGCCAGAGCCGGATGACGACGGTGGTCGGAGACTCGAAATTTCTGAATCCATAAACCCTTTGCCGCGGCGGGACAGGGGTTAGATGTCCAAAGTTTCGCGGAAGCCGCGCTGCCCGGCCGGGGTGACGGTGACCGCGCGCGATTCGCTGTTGCGGCGGATCCAGTTCAGCGCAAAGCACCGCGCCGCCAGCTTGGCACCGAGCGTGCCGCCGATATGCAGCCGCCGCTCGCTCCAATCGAGACAGGGCCGGCAATAGACGCGCGCCGGCGCTGGGCCGAGATCGAGCCCGAAGGAGCGGAAGAATTCCATGCCGGTTTCGGTTACCGCACCGCCCTCGTCCGACAGCTCGACATAGCCGCGCTCGCCGAGCGCCTCGGCGAGCCGCACCCCGAGCTGGCCGGCGAGATGGTCGTAGCAGGTCCGCGCCGCCCGCATCGCCTTGTCGCGGGGCCCGGTGACGACCGCACGCTGTGGTCTGAGCGCCTGGCCCGCGGCGGAGGCCTCCATGATCGTTTCGAGCATATGCGCGACCGCGGGAGAGGCGAGGCGGTGATAATGGTGCCGCCCCTGGCAATGCCGGCTGAGCAGCCCGGCCGTGGTCAGCCGCGCGAGATGGCCGCTCGCGGTCTGCGGCGTGATACCGGCAACGCGCGCCAGCTCGGCGGCGGTCAACGCGCGGCCGTCCATCAGCGCCATCAGCATGGCGGCGCGCCCCGGGTCGCCGACCAGCGCGGCGGTTTCGGCAAGGGCGGCGGTTGTGAACATCGGATGCCTCCGCTGACTGCAGCGATCAGCGCATCCTAGCGGCGACGCATTCCAAATGCTTCGGCGAACGCCGAATTAAGCCCGTCGCAATGATCGGCGTGTATGTATCGGAAAAGCGACCGGGCCGGAATTTTGACCCCACGTTCCGGCCCGGCCTGACATTCTCGGCGGGAATAGCCGACGGTGCATTCAACTCGGCACCACGGGCAACATGACGGGTTAACCTCAATAAAAGGTTAACAACGATTGCTCTTCTTCGCCGATTTGGCGGAACGTCACATCAATCAATACGTCACGGTCACGCCGACGACGTCGGCGTAGGAGCCGGGCGTCGGCGCGGCCTGTATCGGCACTTGCCCGTAAGCGGTCAGCGTCGCGGAAGGACCGGTGCTGGTTGCCGTGTTCGTCCCGAGCGTGCTGCCCCAGGGCTGGCTGTGGGCGCTGTCCTTGTAGATACCGTACTGGATTGAATTGCCGCCGGCCTTCATCAGCCGGTTGGTCGGCCCCGTGCCGGTCGCGCCATTATCGAGGGCGATCGTCACCGGAAGAGTGGCGTTGCAGCTGACCGATACCTGCGCGGTCGCGCTGAGCGCCGCGGTCAACAGCGAGGCGCTGCCGAAATTCATGTTCGTCGCAGATACGCCGCACTGGTTGACGACAATCGCCGACGCCGAAAACGTCCCTGTCGCGATCGTGGTGGTACCGGCGCTTACCAAGGCAGCGCAGGTTGCGTGCGAAGTCGTGTCCCAATACGCCTGGAAATCGGTGCCGGTGAAGGTCGAGGCATAGGTTCCAGGCGTCGGCAGGGGCGATGGCGCGGGAATCGTCACGACGATCGGGAAGGTGTAGCTGCCGCTGCTTTGCCGCGGCACGCTGAAACTGACGACGCCCTCCATCGGATAGGAGGTGCCGTTGCCGATCTGCGACGGCCACGACGCGCCGCCGGTGATTTGGATCGGTATCGTGTTGGCGCCGAAGGCGAGCGTACGGTTGCTCGCGGTCGTCCCGCCGGTGCCCGTCCCGATCGACAGGCAGGCGTAGAAGGTCTGCGCCTGCCCGGTGGTCGTGCAGGTTAGCGTGGCGTTGCCGCTGGTCGTCGAGCTCGCGAAGATGTTGATCGTGCCGAAGGTCAAGGTCGGCCCGGTCAAGGTGCAGGTGATCGCCGCCTCGGCAGAGCCGCGCAGCAATGGGCACGCGAGCAACAACAGAAGCGCCACCGCGCCCTGCAGCACGAACCGTCGGATCATTCGCGGCGTCGGCATTACCGTTGCTCGCCGACGCACGGCAAGGGGCCGATCTTGCGGGTGGCGGCGCCCTTGCCATCGAATTGGCTGCGGATCTTGCAGCTGCCGCCATCGGCAAACTCGACGGTCAATATCTCCTTCTTTTCGAGCGACGGCAGATAGGCCTGGCCGCGCCGGTCGAGCGGCGCGCTGGAGCTAGCTGATACCAGCGTCGAGCCGATTGGCGGCGGCTTGCCCTCGACCGTGACCAGCACGATGGCCGAGGTTACGGTTGATTGCGCGGCGAAGCTGGCGGTTGTCGCACCGCCCGGCCTGACGACGACCGATTTGTCTGTGTCGCCGGCGATCAGATCGAGCGGCAACCGCGTTGTGTCGATCGCAACCCGCTGCGGCGCTCCGGGGATCGCGTCGGGGATCGCCAGCTTGCCGTCGAAGGAGGTGTAGCCCTTGTTGTAGCCGTTGAGCTGCACCGGCATGCCCGGCGCGCCGCCATCGGCAAGGATCAGCCCGCCCCTGACCGGGTCGGCGATGAACGGGTGCCATTCGAGCAGCCCGACGGAGCCGCGCGTCTTGGCGTAGGCCGTCGTCTGTCCGGCAAAGGAATTGATCTCGACGCCGGGGATGCCATAGCCGGTCCGCACTTCGGCGGCGGCATCGGCGTAGACCCCGCCGGGCTGCTTTTGCGCCGAGATCTGCCAGCCGATATCGCCGGGCGCCTCGCGCAAGGGCTGCGATGCGAAAACCCCGCCGGTAAGCCCGCGGTCGGAGGCCGTGCCGGTACCGTAGCCACTGGTGGCCGAGGCCTGGATGTTGTCGCCGAACGTGAGCGACACGCCGAACACGATCGTCGTCGCGCTGTTCCGCCCGACGGTGCGCGATAGATTGGCAAAGGTCGGGATGTCGCCAATCCGGTAATTGGCGGTCAGTGAGGCAAAACCGATCTGCGGCGAGCCCGGATACCAGTTCTGCTGGAATGACGAGGACAGGCGAAATTCGGCGTCGCCTGCCAGGAGATCCGGCCCGAGACGCTGCCTTGCGCCGGCAATGTCGCGAGCGGGTTGATCGCGTGCTTCGCGGCGTAAGTCCTGCCCGAGACTGAGACCACGTCGTCGTAATGGCCGATGGCGCGCGATCCTTGCCCGTCGATCGACAATCGCCACGGGCCGCGCAACGTCAAGCCGGCGCTGGCGAAGGCGCCGGCGCCGCGGTCGGACCGGCTGCCGGCGATGGAGGTGTGGGTGCTGAGCCACGGGGTCGCGGCAAAATCGCTGCCGGCTTCGAGCTCCATCAGCCGCCTTCCGGCTTCGGAATGCAGGCTCACCACCAGATTGTCGGCGATGCCAAAGCGCGCGTTGCCAAAGCCATAGGGCTGCATGAGGTAATCGGCCGACAGGCTGCCATATCCGAATCGCGGCTCCCCGGCGCCGGCCGACCATAGAAAGGTGCCGCCGCGCAACAGCCGCGCGTCGACCGGCGCGACTTCAAGCGGCAGGATGATGTTGCGGCCGGTCACGTCGGTGACGACGATGCTGGTCGGCGAGCCGGCGGCCCCTGGCGGCAGCACCAGCGAGAAGGGGCCGCCGCTGGTTTTTGTCTGGAATTGCCGCTGGCCGTTAATAAAGACGTCGATCGAGGACTGCGCCTGCGCCGTGCCGTTGACCGAGGGCACCGGCAGGCTGGTCCAGGACGGTGTCGCACTGTGATCGGTGCCGATCTGCACACCGCCAAAGCGATAGGCCCGCGCCGCCGGCAGCGAAATCGGTACATCGGAGATCAGGTCGCCGGTCACCGTCGCCAGATCGAGCCAGGCGGGCCGCCATGTGAGATTGCTGTCGAGCCTGACCAGCGGCTGTCCGCCGCCGCGCGCGCTGTCGTAGGCCCAGCTGTTGTGTCCGATGAAATCGGGCGCGAGGGCGTTGAGGTCGAACAGCCCGCCCCATTGCGTTCCGGCGCCGGCGCCGATCGTGCCGGTGCCGTTTGTCGTGCCCCCAAAGCCGCGCCGAACATTGATGTCGTAATTGGCGTACGTCCCCCAGGTTTCGGGACTGAGCGCGAGCTGGTCCCCCGGGGGGCCGAGATCGAGCCGGTTCGGGCCGAGCATCGTGATCGGCACCGTCAGGTCCAATCGGGATTTCGCCTCGTCGAATTGCGCGCCGATATCGGCCCGTCCGGTCAGCACGAGCGGGTCGCCCCCGGCGTTCGGGATGCGCAAGGCCGCCAGTGTCGCTGCGGGCAATGACACCGTTCCGGACGACACGATGATCTGGTGCAGCCCGGCATCGACGCCGTTGACGAAGATCTGCACCAGCTGCATCTGCGGCGGCACGGCCTCAGGGGCGGTGCGGAAATGCGAGGCCAGCGCTTCCTGCGTGTTCCCAGGAGTTTCGGCTCGCGCTACGTCGCTCAGGAGGAGCACGACGGCCGCCGCGCCGATTCCGGGCCACACCCGGCGCGCGAGGGACGGTCGGGGCATGACCGGACCACCGCACACCTGGCTCAGCGGAGTTCGACGGTACGACGGCCCTGGTCGGTGTCGATTTCGACTTTGCCGGCGCGAACCGGCGCTCCCAATGCGACCCGCACGCTCGAATGCGCCAGCGCGTAGCCGACCAGCCCCGGCCCGACCATTTGCCCGTCGGCCTTGATATCGGCGAGCCGCGCGCGCCGGCCGCCCTCATTGCTGATCAACAGGTGGCGCGGATCGATCAGCCGGGCCCGCAACAGGGCCGGCGTCGGCTGTGCCGGCTCGGCGAATGCCGGCAGCGACTGCGTCACCGCGAAAACGATCCGGCCGGCCTGGATCTCGCTCTTGTCGGGCAGCTGCTGCAGGATCACGCGAAACGCCAGCTCGCGGTCGCTCGCCGGCGGCAGTTGGATGCGCAGATTGTAGGTCGCGCCCGGCTGGATCCACATGCCCGGCGGCGAGATTATCGCTGCCGCGGACTCGCTCAGAACATCGCGTCCGGACGGGTCCTGCCGCCATTCATGCACCGAGTTCTGCAGGTAGATCTTGCGGTCGCCCGGGTTTGTCACGGTGATCGAAGCGACGTTGCCGCCGCGCGTCTCGATCGTCACCGGCCGCGCATCGAACCCGGCGGCGAAGGTCGGCGGCGGGGCGGCGAGCAGCCAGGCCGTGCCTGCTGTCGCAGCCAGAAAAGTTCTTTTAAAAAAGTTCATTGAAGGTGCTTTCGCTTGCATCGGAGGGCGGCGCGCGACAGCGGCTGAAAACCGCTAATGCGCGCTCGCGCTCATCCTGTAGGGCGGGCGGCGGCCACCGGCCGCCCCTCCGTAAACATGCCTGTTTAGAACGTGACGGTGACGTTGACCGTATCGGCATAGGCGCCGGGCTGCGGTGTCGTCTGCGCCCCGATCTGGCCATAGACAGTCAGCGACTGCGCGCTGCCGTTGCCGGTACCGGCGACCGTGTCGGTCCCAACCGTATTGCCCCAGTTCGTGCTGTGCCCGGTATCGGTATACAGGCCGTAGGCGACCGTCGCCGAAGACGGGCCGGTCATCAGCCGGTTGGTCACCGACGCGCCCGAACCGGCGCCCTTGTCCAGCCCGACATTGTACGGCGTCGTGTTGGTGCAGGTGACGCTGATGTTGCCGGTCTGGTTGACGGCCGAAGTCAGCACCGTCTGCGCCGGGAAGGCAACCGGGCTGCTTGAGACGTTGCAACCGGCATTGATCGTTAAAGAGACGCCAAGGGTCGTCGTCGCGGTGCCTGCCAACGCCGGCTGGATCAGTGCTGCGCCGGTCATCAGTAGAACCAGTATCGAAGCAGCGATGAGGCGGCGATGCTTCAAAGGTGCGTTGCGAAACATGTGCTTTCCCCAACTGGAAGTAGTGTCGGGGCGGATATTCCTCGTCAGGGATGAACTTAGGTTTAATGCTTCATGAACGAAGGGTTAAAATCGATAAAAGGCGGAATGCAGTTTCGCAAAATGCCTGCGAGTTCGCGAGCATTCAGTCAGCGATACCCCCGACAGCCTGCAAACCTCGCCGCGTTGTCGTCCGCACCAAGCGACGGCGATGGGTACAGCGCATCTTCAGCGCCATTTCCTCGAGCTTCCGGGCGTGCTGTTCGAGGGCGTCCGCCATTCCGGCGAGG
>VAZR01000098.1 GCA_005888515.1 Alphaproteobacteria bacterium
TGATCGAGGCTCTTCTGAGCCGGCCTTACCGCAGTGAGTGAGGACCGTGAGCAAGTGCGATTTGCGCAGAGCCGACCGTCAGGAAGGGTCTTTTCCGGGGGCCGACAAAGCCAATATCATGCAGAGGCGGATACCGCCATCGGCTCGACCCGGACCAGCATGAGCGACAACGGAAGACGTGGCGAGGAAGGACCCGGCACCGGCGTCATCGTCAAGCCAAAGGCGAAGACGAAGAAGCCGTCCATGTATAAGGTACTGATGTTGAACGACGACTACACGCCGATGGAGTTCGTCGTGCACATCCTCGAACGCTTTTTCAGCAAGACTCGCCAGGAGGCGACCCGGATCATGCTGCATGTGCATCGTCGCGGGGTCGGTATTTGCGGCGTGTATACCTACGAGGTGGCCGAGACCAAAGTGACACAAGTCATGGATTTCGCCCGGCAGCACCAGCATCCGCTGCAGTGCACGCTGGAAAAAGACTAGTCGGTTATTCAGGAAAGGGAGCGGCAGTGCTCTCACGCAACCTCGAAAAATCTCTGCACCGGGCACTCGCCCACGCAAATGAGCGGCATCACGAGTATGCGACGCTCGAGCATCTGCTGCTCGCCTTGACCGAGGATCAGGACGCGATCGCGGTCTTGCGCGCCTGCAGCGTCGATCTCGACCGGCTGCGCCGCGAGGTGTTGACCTATGTCGATAACGAGCTGACCAACCTCATTGCCAGCCACAGCGAGGACGCAAAGCCCACCGCAAGTTTCCAGCGGGTCTTGCAACGCGCCGCCATCCATGTGCAGTCCTCCGGCCGCGAAGAAGTGACCGGCGCCAACGTGCTGGTTGCGATGTTCGCCGAGCGCGAGAGCCACGCCGTCTATTTCCTGCAAGAGCAGGACATGACCCGCTTCGACGCGGTCAATTACATCTCGCATGGTATCGCCAAGGCTCCCGGTCGGTCGGAGACGCGCCGCGTCCAGGGAACCGAGGAAGAAGAACGCGGTGAGAAAGGCCAGAAGCGCAGCCACGACGCGCTCGACGCCTATTGCGTCAACCTGAACAAGAAGGCCAAGGGCGGCAAGATCGATCCGCTGATCGGGCGCGAGGCCGAGGTCGAGCGCACCATCCAGATCCTGTGCCGGCGCTCGAAGAACAACCCGCTCTATGTCGGCGACCCCGGGGTCGGCAAGACCGCGATCGCCGAGGGCCTCGCCCGCCGCATCGTGCAGCGCGAGGTGCCCGAGGTCCTGCTCAACGCAACGATCTTTGCCCTCGATATGGGCGCGCTATTGGCCGGGACGCGTTATCGCGGCGATTTCGAAGAAAGACTGAAGGCGGTATTGGCCGAACTCGAATCGCAGCCTGGCGCGATCCTGTTCATCGACGAGATCCACACCGTGATCGGCGCCGGCGCCACCAGCGGCGGCGCGATGGATGCCTCCAACCTGTTGAAGCCGGCGCTCGCCGGCGGAGTCATCCGCTGCATCGGCTCGACCACCTACAAGGAATACCGCAACTATTTCGAGAAGGACCGCGCGCTCGTCCGCCGCTTCCAGAAGATAGACGTCAACGAGCCGACGATAGAGGATTCGATCAAGATCCTGCGCGGCCTCAAACCCTATTACGAGCGCCACCACAAGGTCCGCTACACCGCGGAGGCGATCAAGGCGGCGGTCGAGTTGTCGCATCGCTACATCGGCGACCGCAAGCTGCCCGACAAGGCGATCGACGTCATCGACGAAACCGGCGCGGCGCAGATGCTGGTACCGGAAAACCGGCGCCGCAAGACGATCACCGCCAAGGAGGTCGAGGCGTGCGTCGCGACGATGGCGCGCATCCCGCCAAAGAGCGTGTCGCGCGACGATCGCGAGGTGCTGAAAAATCTGCAGCGCGATCTGCAGACGATGGTGTTCGGGCAGGACCAGGCGATCGACGCGCTGGTCTCGGCGATCAAGCTCGCCCGCGCCGGGTTGCGCGAAGCGGAAAAGCCGATCGGCAGCTATCTGTTCTCGGGCCCGACCGGCGTCGGCAAGACCGAGGTGGCGCGCCAGCTCGCGCGCACGATGGGCATCGAGATCACCCGCTTCGACATGTCCGAGTACATGGAGCGGCACACCGTGTCGCGGCTGATCGGCGCGCCGCCGGGCTATGTCGGGTTCGACCAGGGCGGGCTCCTGACCGACGCGATCGACCAGCACCCGCACAGCGTGCTGTTGCTCGACGAGATCGAGAAGGCCCATCCGGACCTGTTCAACATCCTGCTGCAGGTCATGGATTACGGGAAACTGACCGATCACAACGGCAAGATCGTCGATTTCCGCAACGTGATCCTGACCATGACGACCAATGCCGGCGCCGCCGAGCTGGCCAAGCAGGCAATCGGCTTCGGCAGCGGCATCCGCACGGGCCATGATGAGGAAGCGATCAACCGGATGTTCACGCCGGAATTCCGCAACCGGCTCGACGCGGTGATCTCCTTCGCAGCGCTGTCGCCCGACACGATCGGCCGGGTCGTCGACAAATTCGTGCTGCAGCTCGAGGAGCAGCTGGCCGACCGCAACGTCACGATCGAGCTCGATGCCAGCGCCCGCGACTGGCTCGCCGTCAAGGGATACGATCCGCTATTCGGCGCACGGCCGCTGGCCCGGGTTATCCAGGAGCACATCAAGAAGCCGCTGGCCGAAGAGCTGCTGTTCGGCAAGCTCGCGAAAGGCGGGACCGTCCGGGTTTACGCCGAGAAGGATGCCGACAAGCTCAGCTTCGCCTTCGAGCCGAAACCTCCGGCATCCTCGGCCGAACCGAAGGAAGCCGAACTCGTCGAATAGCCGCGTCCGCCGGCTAGCCGAGTGCGGCAACTCGCTTATCTGTTCGAAGGCCGTCTGTTCGAAGGCCGTCTGTTCGAAGGCCGTCTGTTCGACGCCCATCTGTTCGACGACCGGGCCGCCGGTCTGCGCGGCAAGGCGGTCACGCTCTACGCGCTGCTAATCGCCGCCAATCTCGGCGCTTGGGGCTGGGCCGCTGCGGCGTTTCGCGGCGATGTGGTGCTGCTCGGCACCGCGCTGCTCGCCTACGGTCTTGGGCTTCGCCATGCCGTCGACCCCGACCACATCGCGGCGATCGACAACGTCACGCGCAAGCTGATGCAGGAAGGCAAACGCCCGATCGGCGTCGGCTTTTTCTTCGCGCTCGGGCATTCCTCGGTGGTCATAGTCGCCGCGACCGCGATTGCGCTGACCGCTGGCAGCGTGCACGCCAATTTTCCGGGGCTGATCGAATCCGGCAGCGTGGTCGGCACGGCGATCTCGGCCGCGTTTCTGTTGGCGATCGCCACGCTCAACACCGCGGTCCTGATCGCAGTCTACCGAATGTTCCGCCAGGCCGCGCGCGGCGGCGATACGGGGCAGCAGCAACTCGACGCGATGCTCAGGCAACGCGGGTTTTTCGCGCGATTGTTCCGGCGGCTGTTCCGCCTCATCGCGCGGAGCTGGCACATGTACCCGCTCGGCTTTCTGTTCGGGCTCGGTTTCGATACCGCGAGCGAGATCGGCTTGCTCGGCATCGCCGCGGCCGAGGCCACGAAGGGATTATCGGTCTGGTCGATCTTGGTATTCCCGGCGCTGTTCACGGCGGGGATGTCGCTGGTCGACGCGACGAACGGCGTGCTGATGGTCGGCGCCTACGGTTGGGCTTTCACCGATCCCATCCGCAAGCTCACCTACAATTTGACGGTCACCGGCATCTCGGTGCTGGTCGCCCTGGTGATCGGCGGGATCGAGGCTGCCGGGCTGATCGCCGACAAGCTCGGGCTTACCGGCGGCGTCTGGGACATCGCCGGTAAGCCCGAGCTTGTCGTCCCGAGCACGCTGACCGCGGCGAGGATGGCCACACCGATTGCCTGCTCGATCAACACCGACCGGTAGAGCGCGCCGGTTTCCGAGCGATACTGATCCGTCAGTCGCGGCGCGAGGCGGAAGCGGTTGCGCAACGCGATCCCGACCATCGTCAGATAAAGCAGGATCTTCAGCAACAGCAGCCGGCCGTATGGCGTGCCGAACAGCGCGTCGAGGCCGCCGACGAGAAACAGCGTGTTGACCACGCCGGTTATCGCGATCGCCGCCACCGCCGCGTAGCCCATCTGCGAGAACGGCGGGACCGCATCTCGCGCCAGAATGCCGAGCCCATTTTCAGCACTACGGGATTGTCCGAGCAGCCAGCCGAGCGGCAGCAATCCCCCGAGCCATAAGCCGGCGGCGAGCAGATGCACCGACTGGTTGAGCTCGCGGCCGAGCCCGATCCACCCGCCGGTGCGGGCAGCATGGCCGACCCAGCCGAGGCTCCCCAGAGCCAGCGCCCCGCAGATCAAGGTCAACCCGTGCCGCTGTGCCGCGACACTGGCGCTCGCCAGCAGCAGCGCGGTGAACAGCAGATGCCAGCACCACACCCGGCCAAAGCCGGTGCCGAACAGCACCGCGGCAAGCGTTGAGCCGTCGAAGGCTGCGGCCGCCGTGCCGGCCATCCCCGCCGCGATGATCGGGACCATCGCCAGTCCCGAGACCAGCAAGACGAGTGCGCTGGCCTGGATCAGCCGAGTAAGCCAGCGGTCGAATGATTCCACTGCCGCCGCTGTCCCGCGCGCGGCCTCGTCGCCGACCGCATAGAGGCGGAACGCGGCGCCGCCAAAACCCGCCATCGCCGCGGCGAAATGGATCAGGCGCGTGGCGAACAGCGCCTCATACACCGGTTCGTCTCCCCGACCCCTTCATCGGCCGACGGAGAATTCGTAGCTCCCCTCGGTGCGATGCGTATCGGCCGAGACGACATGCCAGTTGACCCGGTAGCGCCCGGGCATAAGCGTCGGCAAGGGCAGCACCAGCGCCGCCGGATTGCGCGGGTCGAGCGCCGCTGTGCCGGTCGCCACCGGCCCGCCGGCGGCGCTGGCGAGCTCGACCCCGGAAAACCGCGGCTCGATCGGTTCGCTGAAGACGAGTTGCAGGGTCGGTGGCGATGCCGCGACCGTAGCGCCGACGGCCGGCACCGCATGGTCGAGAAAAGCATGCCCGGACGCCGCGCCCGGCGTCAGCGCGATCAACAACCCGAAGACAAGCCACCGCATTGTTCAGTTCCCGAATATCGGCCGGCCGATTGATCCAGGGAAAATGTCGTCGAGGTAGAAGTGCAACTGCACGACGCCACCGAAGCCGCGCCCCGTCGCGCTCGTCACCGGCAGGATCGCCTCGGCGCCGATCTGCACATATTGCCCGGCCCAGATGATGCCGGGCTGCACGGTGCCGACGGTCTGCCCGCCGGCGCCGCGGTTCAACCCGGTCGTAAACGCCATCTCGACGAGCGGGATCATGCGATTGAACGGCGGCTGGAGACCGACATCCATGACTTGCCGCTGCAGGTATTCCAGGCTGTATTCAAACGCGAAGCCGTAATTGAAGTTGTTCGGATTGGCGGCGCCGGCGCTACTGGTCTTCGTCGGAAAATCGACGCTCAGATTGCTAGTGACCGCGATCGGCCGCAGCAACCGC
>VAZR01000099.1 GCA_005888515.1 Alphaproteobacteria bacterium
GCTTATCCCGAAACCCATCCCTCGGCGCGCAGCCCCGGGCACGACCTCGATAATTTGAAAGCCAAGCTCGACGCCGGCGCCAGCCGTGCGATCACCCAATTCTTTTTCGACGTCGATCTGTACCTGCGCTTTCGTGACCGTGCCGCCGCCGCTGGTATCCGCGTGCCGATCGTGCCGGGCATCCTGCCGGTCACCAATTTCGCCCAGCTGAGACGCATGGCCGGGGGCTGCGGTGCCTCGATCCCGGATTGGATGGCCGGCCATTTCGACGGGCTCGACGATGATCCCGATACGCGCCGGCTGGTCGCCGCCTCATTGGCTGCCGAGCAGTGCCGCCGCCTGCACGCCAACGGGGTCCATGAATTCCATTTCTACACGTTGAACCGCGCCGATCTGATCGTCGCGATCTGCCACCTGCTCGGCGTGCGCGCCGCCCGCCCGGCCGCCGCTACCGCATGACAGCGCGATGACCCATCTGCTCGATTACATCGCTGAGCGCGTCCTGTTGTGCGACGGCGCGATCGGTACCCGGGTTCAGGCGCTCAATCTCGATATCGAGCGCGATTTCGCCGGGCATGAGAACTGCACCGACATCCTGTGCGAGAGCCGGCCGGACCTCGTTCTGGAAATCCACCGCGATTATCTCGCCGCTGGTTGCGATGTGGTGCAGACCAACAGCTTTGGCGCCTCGCCGATTACACTCGGCGAGTTCGGCATCGCCGACAAGGCGTTCGCGCTGAACCGCCGCGCGGCCGAACTGGCGCGCGAGGCGGTTGCGGAATTCGCGCATGACGGGCGCACCCGTTTTGTGCTCGGCTCGGTCGGGCCGGGGACGCGGCTGCCCTCGCTCGGCCATATCGCCTACCAGGATCTCGAAGACGCGCTGGCGGTGCAATGCGCCGGGTTGATCGCCGGCGGGGTCGACGCGATCCGTATCGAGACCTGTCAGGACCCGCTGCAGATCAAGGCCGCGGTCAATGGCGCCAAACGCGCCCGCGCGGAAGCAGGCAAAGACATCCCGATCATCGTCCAGGTCACGGTCGAGACGACCGGCACCTTGCTGGTCGGCGCCGACATCGCCGCCGCGGCGACGATCATCCACGCGCTCGACGTACCGGTTATCGGCCTCAACTGTGCCACCGGGCCGCGCGAGATGGCCGAGCACGTCAAATGGCTCGGCGACAATTGGCCCGGGCGGGTCTCGGTCTTGCCCAATGCCGGTTTGCCGGAGCTGATCGGCGGCCGCACCCATTACCCGCTGACGCCGCGCGAATTGGCCCAGTGGCTCGAGCGCTTCGTGCTCGAAGACGGGGTCAGCATTATCGGCGGCTGCTGCGGCACCGAGGCGGCGCACATCGCTGCCCTCGACCAGATGCTGCGCCGCATCGGCCGCGACCAATCTCGACCGGTCCCAAAACAGCGCCAGCCGGTGTGGACGCCATCGGTCGCCTCGCTCTACAGCCAGGTGCCGCTGCGCCAGGAGAATGCCTACCTGTCGATCGGCGAGCGCTGCAACGCCAACGGTTCGCGCGCCTTCCGCCGTCTGCAGGAGCAGGGCGATTGGGAGGGCTGCGTCGAGATGGGGCGCGAGCAGGTCAAGGAAGGCTCGCACACTCTCGATGTCTGCACCGCGTTTGTCGGCCGCGACGAGATCGCCGAGATGAGCGAGGTCGTCAGCCGGATGCGCGGTTCGATCAACGCGCCGCTGGTCATCGACTCGACCGAATACCCCGTACTTGAAGCCGCGATGAAGCTCTATGGCGGCAAGCCGATCATCAACTCGATCAATTTCGAGGATGGCGAGGAAGCGGCCGACAAGCGCCTCGGACTGGCGCGCCGCTTTGGCGCCGCGGTTATCGCGCTGACAATCGACGAAACCGGCATGGCGAAGGAGGTCGATCACAAGCTCGCCGTGGCCGAGCGGCTCTACGATTTCGCCTGCAACAAGCACGGCTTGCCGCCGAGCGATCTCCTGTTCGACCCGTTGACCTTCACGATCTGCACCGGCAATGCGGATGACCGCAAGCTCGGTCTCAACACGCTCGACGCGATCGCCAAGATCGCCGAGCGGATGCCCGAGTGCCAGATCATCCTCGGCCTGTCGAACATCTCGTTTGGCCTCAACCCGCCGGCGCGGCAGGTGCTGAATTCGGTGTTTCTCGACCATGCGCTGCGCCGCGGGCTGACCGGCGCGATCGTGCATTTCTCGAAGATCCTGCCCTTGCACCGCATCCCGGAAGAGGAGGTGCGGACCGCCGAGGATCTGATCTTCGACCGCCGCCGCGAGGGTTACGACCCGCTGCAGTCGTTTATGGCGCTGTTCCAGGACCGCACCGTCGAGAAGGCGGAGAAAAAAGGCCGCCCCGAAAAGCTGGAAGACCGCCTCGCCCAACGCATCGTCGATGGCGACCGGCAGGACCTCGAAGCCGATCTCGAACTGGCGATGCAGAGCTATAAGCCGCTCGACATCATCAACGACATCCTGCTTTCGGGCATGAAAACGGTCGGCGATCTGTTCGGCGCCGGCCAGATGCAGTTGCCGTTCGTCCTGCAATCGGCCGAGACGATGAAGGCCGCGGTGGGCTATCTCGAACCCTTTATGGAGCGGATCGAGGGCCAGGAAAAAGGCATCGTCGTGTTGGCGACCGTGCGCGGCGATGTCCACGACATCGGCAAGAACCTGGTCGACATCATCCTGACCAACAACGGCTACCGCGTCGTCAATCTCGGCATCAAACAGCCGATCGCCGCGATCCTCGACGCCGCCGCCGAGCACAAGGCCCACGCCGTCGGGATGTCGGGGCTGCTCGTCAAATCGACCGTCGTGATGCGCGAGAATTTGGAGGAGATGACGCGGCTCGGTCTCGACGTGCCGGTCATGCTCGGCGGCGCCGCGCTGACCCGGCGCTATGTCGAGGAGGATTGCGTCAAGGCTTACGCGAGCGGCCGTGTCGCCTATGCCCGCGATGCCTTTGACGGCCTCGCGCTGATGGACCGCATCGTCGGCAATGATTTCGACGGCTATCTCCGCGAGGTCCAGCAGAAGAACCAGACTCGGCCGAAGAATGAGTCGCGCAAATTGGGCCGCGCCGCCGATGCGCGGATGTTGCGCCCGATCGATCTCGAAGAAATTCGCCTGCGCCGCGCCGAGCTGACCTCAGGCGTCCCGGTGCCGCTGCCGCCCTTCTGGGGACCGCAGACGATCGCCCGCGTGCCGGTCAAGGCGATCGTGCCGTACCTCAATGAGCGCATGCTCTACCAATTCCAGTGGGGCTACCGGAAGGAGGGCCGCTCGCTCGCCGAATACAAGGAATGGGCGAAGAAGGAGCTGCGCCCGATCCTGGCACGGATCGCCGACATCACAATTCGCGAGAACATTCTGGTGCCGCAGGCCGCCTACGGCTATTGGCGCTGCGCCGCGCAGGGCAATGACGTGATCCTGTTCGACGAGACGGGCCAGCGCGAGATCGCGCGCTTCGCGTTCCCGCGCCAGAACAAGGAAGGCGGCCTCTGCATTGCCGATTTCTTCCGTGATGTCGATGATGGCGAGCGCGACGTCATCGGATTGCAGGTCGTGACGATGGGCCGCCGCGCCTCCGAGGCGGCGCGCGAATGGTTCGCCGACAACCGCTACCAGGATTATCTCTATCTGCACGGCTTGTCGGTCGAGATGGCCGAGGCCTTTGCCGAATACGTCCACAAGCGCATCCGACCAGCGGCTCATCCTGGAGCTGCTGCGCGCCGAGGAGATCGGCGTCGCCCTGACCGAGGAAGACCAGCTCGACCCCGAGCAATCGACCTCCGCCATCGTCGTCCACCACCCGCAAGCGAAATATTTCTCAGTCTAACCGCCGCCGGCGCGCCGGCGTACTGCAGCAGTTTGAATTTCCGCCTACCGACCCTGAACCGCCGTTCGCGTTGGTCAACGGCGGCGACGGTCGACGCCCCGAAAGCGAACGTTCCCGCTGCTCAGGCACCGCCTTTTGCATCGCCCGCCACGTCTCGAAAACTCTCCAATAGCTTTGGCCTGCGCAACGGAGGCCGTTTCTGCCGAACGCCGATTGCCTTGTTCACGCCTCGGAGCGTATCAGCGGCTCGGGACTCTAGCCGCTCGTGGATAATAGCTCAGGAGCAGTTCAGAAGCGGGCTCGCCGACAAGGCGCGGGGATGTGACGCGATGAGGAGGCAGGAATGCTGAAGGGGGCGGCAATCGCTGTAATCGTCTTGGCCTCCGCGACCGGCGCGCTCGCGGATGCGCACGGAATGCGATAGCGAGAATGCGCCGGATCAGACCATCATCGCGTGCTCGCAATTCATCAAAGTCGACTCCCGGGCGGCTTGGGCTTACTTCAAGCGCGGCAACGCCTATCAGTTCAAAGGCGAGCTTGATCGCGCCATCGCCGATTACGGCGACGCCATCGCCCCTCGATCCGAAATTCGCTCTCGCCTACAACAACCGCGGCAACGCCTATCAGGCCAAAGGCGATCACGATCGCGCCATAGCCGACTTCGACAAGGCCATCGCCGCCCTCGATCCGAAAGACGTCGCCGCCGGCGCCGCCCATTTCAATCGCGGCAACTCCTATCAGGCCAAGGGCGAGCTGGATCGCGCCATCGCCGACTTCGACAAAGCCATCGCCGTCGATCCGAAGGATGTCGCCTTCTACTACGACCGCGGCAACGCCAATCGGCTCAAAGGCGACCTCGATCGCGCCATCGCCGACTACGACAAGGCCATCGCCCTCGATCCGAAATACGTCGCCGCCTACCACAACCGCGGGGTCGCTCATAAAGACAACGGCGACCTCGATCGCGCCATCGCCGACTACGACACGCTCATCGCCCTCGATCCGAAAGACGCCGGCGCCTATGAGAACCGAGGCCGCGCGTATAAGGCGAAGGGCGATCTCGATCGCGCCATCGCCGATTACGACAAGGCCATCGCCCTCGATCCGAAAGACGCCTCCGCCTACACACTCCGCGGCCTGGTCTATCAGGACAAGGGCGAGTTCGACCGCGCCATCGCCGATTACGACAGGGCCATCGTCCTCGATCCGAAAGACGCCTCCGCCTACACACTCCGCGGCCTGGCCTATCAGGACAAGGTCGAGTTCGACCGCGCCATCGCCGACTACGACAAAGCCATCGCCCTCGATCCAAAAGACGCCGACCCCTACGTCAGCCGCGGCCTCGCTTATTACCTCAAAGGCGAGCTCGATCGCACTTATGACGCCGGGGATTTCAAGGGCGCGTCGGCAGACCTGCTGCGGTCGATAGAGATCGACGAAGACGCCTACGCAATGTTGTATCGGTTCCTGGCTCAGTCCCGAGCCGGCGAGGCGGCGGAAACCGAGCGCAAGGCCAACGCTGGCCGGCTGAAGACCGAGGAGTGGCCCTTCGCCGTCACCGAGCTTTATCTCGGCAACCGCTCGCCGGCCGCGACGCTCGCCGCCGCCGCAACCCCGGAGCAGAAATGCGAGGCGCAATTCTACCTTGGCCAGTGGCACATTGTGAAAGGCAGTAGAGCGGACGCCGAGACGGCGCTTCGGGCTGCGGTGGACACATGCCCCAAATCTTCCACCGAATTCAGGGCCGCCGTCGCCGAACTGAAGCGGCTCAAGCCCTGACGGCCGGCCTTCCCCAAAGGGCAATCGGGCATTCCCGCCGGGCGGCCCCGGCGCTTTCATCCGACGGCCGCGGTCGCCGATTACGTGATCGCGCGCAAGACGATTCCGATCGCGAAAAAGGTGCGGAGCCTCGCGCTCCAAGGCGACAAGCAGATGCTGGCGCTCTGGTACCAGAATCAGATGGCGTTGTGCCGGCGCGCCGGGCCGGACTGGCCCGGGCTGCCGCTCATGGCCGATCGGGCCGAGCTGCGCGGGCTGCGGGACGCGGTGAGCGATGCCGCGTGGGCGCCGCGAATGCTTCAATCCGCGTAATTGCCGCCCTGGCAGATCGCCCAATCGCTCGGGTTGCTGAACCCATGCTGGTAGAAAAAGCAGAACGCGCTGTGATGGGTCTGCCCGCCGCTGCGGTAGGCGTAGCATCCCGGCACCACCAGGATCTTCGTGCCGTAGAGCACGTCCCAATCGATCAGCTCGCGTTTGATCGACAGCGTCGTGCGGTCGGTGGCGGCGGCCGGGTTTGGGTAAACCACGCGCGTCCGCTCTCCCGGCTTGGTCGCCAGGCAGCGGTTCAGCGCGTCGCGGATATTGCGGTCGACATTCGGCGATCCCGCCTCGGCCAGAGGCACCGTGAACGGCGCCGCATCGGTGAAGATATCGACCGCCGGTTCGGCGCCGCTGTTCTGGCTCAACACGGAGACATCGAAGGCTCGGCCGACCACCGGCGCGCTCGCGCTGCGCGCGGATTGGGGCGCGAGCCAGGCCCGCTTTGCCGCGCGCATTTCGTCGAGCTGCCGATAAAAGACCCAATCGGAGCCGAGCGCGATCAGCGCCAGGAGGCCCACCGCGACGATCAGAATGATGTCGCGCACTGCGGGGCTGCGCAGCACGAGCGGGGTTTCGCCGCCCGGCGGGCGAGCGGCAACAATCGGCGGGGCGGCTGGCGTGACACTGCCGCCGGAAATGCTCGGTGCGAGGCCGGGTTCCTGGCGGATGGCGGCCGGCGGCAGCTGGAGCGGCGCGCCGCGGCGCTGAATGAATTCCAGCCCGAGCGCGAGCACGACGATC
>VAZR01000100.1 GCA_005888515.1 Alphaproteobacteria bacterium
ACCTTTGCCGCCGCGGCGCAATTCTTCGCCCGGCCGGAAGCCGACAAGCTCGCGCTCAAGGTCGGCCAATATAATATCGGCTATCTGCCGTTCGGCGCTCAGGTCGTGCGGCATTCGCCGGTCAACAAGAACACCAAGCCGAATTTCAGCGAGAGCTTCTACATCACCCGCGACCGCGCGCCGGACCACCCGGACATCGTCAATAACAAGCCGCTGGTCGGTCTCAACCGGTGGCCTGCCGACATGCCCGAGTTCCGCGCGGCGACGATGGCGTACTACGCCGCGATGGAGGCGATGACGATTCGGCTGGTGCCGGTCGTCGCGATGGCGCTGGGTCTGCCCCCGGACTATTTCGCCGAAGCCTTTGTCGAGCCGAACTGCACGATTAGGCTGATCCACTACCCGCCGCAGCCGAACCCGCAGGACAACGAGTTCGGCTTCGCGCCGCATACCGACAACAATTTCATCACCTTCCTCGCGCAATCCGCGCTGCCCGGCCTCGAGGTGCGCACGGCCGAGGGCGAGTGGATCCGGCCGCCGGCGGTACCGGGGACGTTTGTCGTCAATACCGGGGCGATGCTGGCGCGCTACTCGAACGACCGCTTCCGGGCGACACCGCACCGCGTCATCAACCGCAACGGCGCCTCGCGCTATGCGATCCCGTTCTTTCTCGGGCCGAACCACGATTCGATCGTGGACTGCGTCCCGACCTGTACCGGTCCCGATAACCCGCCGCGTTACGAGCCGACCACCTACGGCGCCTTCACGCAGCGCTTGCTCACCTTGAACTTCGCCCACCGCCGAGCCGGCGGCGACGGAGAATACGCGTGAGCCGTCGGCGCTCAACCGGCGCGGCCGGATGAACGAGGCGCAGATCGGGCGGTCGCTGCGCCGTCTCGAAGATTCGAGGTTTCTGACCGGGCAAGGGCGCTATGTCGATGACATAAACCTGCCCGGGCAGTTGCACGGGATTTTGCTGCGCTCGCCCTACGGACATGCCGCGATAGACGGTATCGACACCGCAGCCGCCGGTGCGATGCCGGGGGTGCGGGGGGTCTTTACTGCTGCCGATCTCGATGCCGACGGCATCGGTCCCCTGCCGTGCATCGCGCAGGTGGCAACAGTCGCGCCGATCATCGTGCCGTTGCGCCGGGCCTTGGCACGCGACCGGGTCCGCCATGTCGGCGACCCCGTGGCGTTCGTTATTGCCGACACCAGCGAGCAGGCGCGTGACGCCGCCGAGCTGATCGCGGTGACGTACCGGCCATTGCCGGCGGTGATCGACGCGACGGCGGCGCTCGCCGCAGGGGCGCCATTACTGTGGGACGAAGCGCCGGGAAATCTGTGCTACCGGTTCGAGCGCGGCGACAAGGCAGCGGTCGAGGCGGCCTTCGCCGCGGCAGCGCATGTCGTCGAGATCGAGTTGGTCAACAACCGACTGGTCGTCGCGCCGATCGAGCCGCGCGCCGCGATCGGGCATTACGATAGCGCCGCCGATCGCTTCGAATTGCTGCTGACCGGCCAGGGCGTGCACAGCTTGCGCCGGCAGCTCGCCGATACGGTGTTTCATATGCCGGCCGACCGCATCACCGTGCACGCGCCCGATGTCGGCGGCGGCTTTGGCGTCAAGAACTTCCTCTATCCCGAATGGGTATTGGTGCTGTGGGCGGCGCGGCGGCTGGGCCGGCCCGTCAAATGGCTCGCCGAGCGCGGCGAGGAGTTCGTCAGCTCGGCGCAAGGCCGCGACAATCTTACGCGCGGGCGCCTGGCGCTCGACCGGGACGGGCGGTTTCTCGCCCTCGATGTCGACACGGTGGCCAATCTCGGCGCTTGTCTCTCGACCAACGGCCCGGGCAGCTCGACCAATTCCCCGGCCAGCGCGATGGGCGGGGTCTACGCGATCCCGGCGGTGTTCATGGCGGTGCGCGGCGCCTTCACCAACACGGTGCCGATCGATGCCTATCGCGGCGCCGGCAAGCCCGAAGCCAATTATCTGATCGAGCGGCTTGTCGATCGCGCAGCGCGCCGTCTGGCACTTGACCCGGTGGCGCTGCGACGGCGCAACCTGATCAGCCATTTCCCATACCGCAGCGGGCTCGGAATCGCGATCGATTGCGGACGATTTGCCGCCAATCTCGACGAGATGGCACGCCGGGTCTTCACTGAAGGCTTTGCGGCTCGGCGCCGCGAGGCAGCGGAGCGCGGCAAGCTGCGCGGGCTTGGCATCGCGTGTTTTCTCGAGACATCGCGCGGCACGCCGGGCGAAAGGGCCGAGATCCGCTTCGCAACAGACGGAAAGGTGGAACTGGTGCTTGGGACCCAGTCGAACGGCCAGGGCCACGAAACC
This sequence comes from Alphaproteobacteria bacterium, assembly GCA_005888515.1. Classification (GTDB taxonomy): domain Bacteria; phylum Pseudomonadota; class Alphaproteobacteria; order ATCC43930; family CGMCC-115725; genus DATARH01. Next base: position 2,348 of record VAZR01000100.1, read on the forward strand.
AGCTTTCCGCAGATCGCCGCCGATCTATTGGGACTGCCGATTGCCGCATTCCGCTTTGTCCAGGCCGACACCCGGGAAGTCAAAAGCGGCAACGGGCATGGCGGCGCCCGCTCGATGCATATGGGCGGCACGGCGCTGCACCAGGCGGTGCAAATGGTGCTGTCGAAGGGCCGCGCGATCGCGGCTCATCTGCTGCAGGCCGATGCGGGCGAGGTGAGTTTTCATGACGGACGGTTCACGGTCGGCGGCGAGCGCGGCATCGACCTGTTGGCGCTGGCGGAAGCGGCCCGCGATCCCGCCAATCTACCGGACGGGATGAGCCCCGGGCTCGACGCCGACGCCTACAACGACTCGGATGTCTTCACTTTCCCGAATGGCTGCCACGCCGCCGAAATCGAGATCGACCCCGAAACCGGCACGGTGACGCTCGAACGCTATGCCGCGATCGATGATTACGGGCGGCTGATCAATCCGATGCTGACGGTGGGCCAAGTCCAGGGCGGGCTCGCCCAAGGCATCGGGCAGGCGCTGCTCGAACACACGGTTTATGACGAGCCATCGGGCCAGCTGCTGAGCGGCTCCTTGATGGATTACGCATTACCGCGCGCGGACGATCTGCCGCCGCTCGACATCACCCTCGCCGAGCTGCCGACCGCGGTGAACCCGCTCGGTGTGAAAGGCGCAGGTCAGGCCGGCTGCATCGCCGCGCCGCAGACCATCATCAACGCGATCCTCGATGCGCTGTCGCCGCTCGGGATCGAGCATATCGATATGCCGGCCACCCCCGAGCGGGTCTGGCGCGCCATCCGAAGCGCGCGTCAGGGCTGATGCTCAGAGCCGATATCGGCACTCGGCGGAAAGCGGCACGGCGTGAAAATCGCGCCGGTTGGTGTCGAGGTTCTCCAGATTAAAGAACAGGCATTCGTCATGGATGAAATGCGGCCCGGCATGCCAGGTCCCGACATGCAGCTTGATCAACCGGTCGCCCGGCACCCGGAACGCGACAATGTCTTCAAGGCGCGGGCGTGCGTCCTCGCTGAAATCGCCCGGCGGTGCCACGCCGATCAGCCATTCCTTGCCGCCGAGCGAGCCCAGGCACTGCGTGACCCGCCGGTGCCGTGCGATCCGGGTGAAGCCGAGCCCGACATGCGGCAGATGCATCAGCCACAGCCGCGGCTCGCCATTGCCCAGAACCAGCTTCGCCTCGCTCGCTGAAGCTTCCGGATCGTAGCCGGTCTCGGCGCCCTGGCCGCCGGTTCGCAGCGGCGCGACGACCTGGCCGTAGGGCGCAAACGCCTCGGCGGTCAGCTCCCTGACATCCAGCATGTGCCGCGGCAGCGTGCCCGGATCGTTCATCACTCGCCCCTCCAATCGATTTGGGACTAGATTTTGCCATACGGCGTCGCCAGTAATCACCTCCGGCGATTCAGCCGGCCGTCAGGGAGAACGTCATGCCCGCAACCACCACTGGCGAAGCCCGCGCCTATCCGCGCCCGCTGCCCAACCCGGAATGGCTCGGCAAGCGCACCGAGGAGATCCTCGAGCCCGGACTGCCGATCGTCGACCCGCATCATCATCTGTGGGATCACCCGGGCAGCCGCTACCTGCTCGACGAGCTGCTGGCCGACGTCAACTCGGGGCACAACATCGTCGCCACGGTCTTCATCCAGTGCGGCTCCGGCTATCGCACCAGCGGTCCCGAGGAGATGCGGCCGGTCGGCGAAAGCGAATTCGTGCGGGCGATCGCCGAGGAGGCCAACCGGCGCGGCGGCAAGACCAAGATTTGCGCCGGCATTGTCAGCTTCGCCGATCTGCGGCTGCCCAACGCCGATGCGGTGCTCGAAGCCCAGATCGAAGCAGCCGGCGGGCGGTTTCGCGGCATCCGCCAGATCGCGGCATATGATCCGGCGATCATCGGCGCCTCATCCTACGTTCCGCCGCCGGGCTTGATGGATGATCCGAACTTCCGCCGCGGCCTCAAGCGGCTGCCGGCGCACGATTTGACTTTCGAGGCGTGGATCTATCATCCGCAGATCAAGGCGTTGACCGCTGTCGCCCGGGAATGTCCCGAGGTGAAGATCGTGCTGAACCATTTCGGCGGGCCGCTCGGGGTCGGTCCCTACAAGCGCGACGAGGTGTTTCCCGGCTGGCGCGCCGATATCAAGGCGCTCTCCGCCTGTCCGAACGTTTATGTGAAGCTCGGCGGCCTCGCGATGATCGTCAACGCCTTCGATTTTCACCTCCTGCCGACGCCGCCCTCATCGCAGCAAATGGCCGATGCCTGGCGGCCCTATGTCGATGCCTGCATCGAGAGTTTCGGCGCCAACCGCTGCATGTTCGAAAGCAACTTTCCGGTCGACAAGGGCGCGTGCAGCTATCCGGTGCTGTTCAACGCGTTCAAACGGCTTGCGAGCGGCGCCTCCGGGTCGGAAAAAGCCGATCTCTTCGCCGGCACCGCGTCGCGCTTCTACCGGCTTGCGAACTGACACACCGAGGCGCTGAAGCCTATCCCGCTCCGACAGAGGAACAAGACCATGACCGATCTGCCGACACATGTAGACATCCACGAGGAAGGCCCGCGCGAAGGGTTTCAGATCGAGCCCGGCCCGATCAGCACTGCGGATAAGATCAAGCTGGTCGAGGCGCTGGCTGAGACCGGGCTGCACCATATACAGGCCGCCTCGTTTGTCAGCCCGCGCATCGTGCCGGGCTGGGCGGATGCCGAAGACGTCGTCGCCGGATTCACCCCGAAGGAAGGCGTCCACTACACCGCCTTGTGGTTCAACGCGAACGGGCTCAACCGCGCCCTGGTGTTCCGCAACAAGCTGACGATCACCGGTTCGATCGCGCTGACTGCCTCGGAAGGGTTCACCCAGAAGAACCTGCACCGCAGCCACGCCGAGAATGTCGAGGCGATGAAGAAGCAGACTGCGCTGCATCTCGAAAACGGCGTCGAGGTACCGCGGATCGGCGTGATGGCGGCGTTCGGCTGCAACTATCAGGGCGACATTGCGCCGGCGCAGGTGATCTCGACCTTGGAGGATGGGCTCGCGATCGCCGAGGAGGCCGGGGCCGACATCAAATATTTCTCGCTCGCCGACACGATGGGCTGGGCAACGCCGCTGCGCATCGAGCGCGTCTTGGGCGAAGTGCGCGGCCGTTGGCCGGACATGCCTATCTCGCTGCATTTACACGATACGCGCGGGCTCGCTGTCGCCAATGCGCATGCCGGGCTCAAGATGGGGGTCACCCAATTCGACTCGACGGTCGGCGGGCTGGGCGGCTGCCCGTTCGCCGGGCAGCCCAAGGCGGCCGGCAACATCTGCACCGAGGAGCTGGTATTGCTCTGCGAGGAAATGGGCATCCATACCGGTGTCGATCTCGACGCGCTGATCGAGGTCGGCCGAATGGCCGAGGAGATCGTCGGGCATCAGCTGCCGGGCGAATTGATCCACGCCGGCAGTCTCGACGCCTTTCGGCGGCGGGCCGCGGCCTGATGTCGGCGACGCCGCTCGCTGGCATAAGAGTCCTGGAGTTCAGCCATACGGTCATGGGCCCGACCGCGGGGCTGGTGTTTGCCGAGCTCGGCGCCGACGTCATCAAGATCGAGCCGGCGCCGAAGGGCGACCATACCCGCGGTCTCGGCGGGTTTGGGGCCGGGTTTTTTGCCGCCTTCAACCGCAACAAGCGCAGCCTGGCGGTGGATCTGAAGCGCCCGGAAGGTCAGGCGGTGATCCATCGGCTAGTCCCGACCGCCGATGTCGTTCTGGAGAATTTCGGCCCCGGCACGATGGAGCGGCTCGGTTGCGGCTACGAGCAGCTGGCCACGCTCAATCCGCGTTTGGTTTACCTGGCGCTGAAAGGCTATCTCGCCGGCCCGTACGAGCATCGGCCGGCGCTCGACGAAGTGGTGCAGTCCCAGACCGGTCTTGCCTTCATGACCGGGCCGTCGGGCCAACCGCTGCGAGCCGGCGCCTCGGTCATCGACATCATGGGTGCGATCTTCGGG
>VAZR01000090.1 GCA_005888515.1 Alphaproteobacteria bacterium
TCACGCGAGGCGCTGGCCCGTCATCTCGATGCGCTGCTCACCAATCCCCTGCCGACCGTGCCGCTCGATGACGCGCTGGTTGCCGCCGCCCGCGCAACCTTCAGCCGGGTACCGCCGGCGACGCGCGCCTATTCGCTGATCGCCCCATCGGCCGCTGCGCAGTCGATCCCGCCCTGGCGTCCGGCCGACGCGCTCGGCGCCGGCGGAGTCGGTGTCTTCGTCCGCGCCACCGGCAAGCCGCTGACCGAGGGTGTTCCCGGCTTTTATACCGTCGACGGGTTCCACAAGGTTTTGCTTCCGGCGCTCGGCTACGCCACCAAGCAGGTGTCGAGCGAGAGCTGGGTGCTCGGGACCCGCTCCGAGCTCGCCCCGAACAGCGCCGAGGCGCGGCGGCTCGAACAGGACGTGATCGCCCTCTATACGGCCGACTATGCGAAGCAATGGGATGGGATGTTGAACGATCTCAACATCGGGCCGCTGCGCAACCCGCAGCAGGCCTCACAGGACCTTTACCTGCTCGCCTCGCCGCAATCGCCGATGCGCGATCTGCTTACCGCGATCGCCCGCCAGCTGACCCTGTCGCAACCGCCGCCGGGCCTTCCTGGCGCAGGCGCGGCCGCGGCCGCCGGCAGCGCCGCAGCCGCGGCCGGGAAGCAGGCGGCCGGCCAAGCCGCTACCGAGGCGGCGTCGAACGCGGCGCGCGCCGTGGTGCCGTATGCGGCCCAAGGTGTCGCCCAGCAATCGCTATCGGCCGCGGCGGCGCAGCTGACGCCACTGCTTGCGGCGCAGGCGGCGGCTCCGCCGGCCGTACCCGGCAAGGAAATCGACGACCGCTACCGCGGGCTGCGCGACTATGTCGGCAGCGGCCCCGGCGCGCCGATCGAGCAGACGCTGAAGGCGATCGATGCGCTGCGCCAGCAGTTTGCCAAGCTGGCCTCCCCGGCTGCCGGCGGCGTTCCCGGCGCGGCGCCGGCAGTCCTCACCGGCGACGACCCGGTCGTGCTGTTGCGTGCCGAAGCAACCCGCGCGCCGCAGCCGGTGAAACGTTGGCTGGAGGCGATGATCACCAGCGGCACGGCAATTCGTACCGGCAGCACTGCCGAGGAGGTCAAAAAGGCGTTCAGCGCCCCCGGCGGCCCCGCCACGCTGTGCCACCAGGCAGTTGCCGGCCGATACCCGTTCAGCCCCGGAGCCACCAACGAGATCCCGCTCGACGATTTCGCCAAGCTGCTGTCGCCCGGCGGACTGCTCGATGGATTTTTCAATACACAGCTGCGGCCGTTTGTCGACACCAGCGGACCGGTGTGGCGGGGTCAGACAGTCGGCGGTGTACCGCCACCGGTGTCGCCGGCCGAGCTCGCGAGATTTCAGCAGGCGGCCAAGATCCGTGACGTGTTTTTTACCGCAGGCGCAACACCGACCGTGCATTTCGATATCACGCCGGTATCGCTCGATCGCGGCGCTACTCAGGTCACGCTCGATCTCGGCGGAACGACCATCACCTATACCAACGGGCCGCCGCGTGCGACGCAGGTCACCTGGCCCGGCCCCAACGGCATGAGCAATGCCCGCCTGGTGTTCGATCCGCCCTCCTCCGGCACCACCGGGACATTGCAGGAGAGCGGGCCCTGGGCCTTGTTCCGCCTGTTCGAGCGGGGCCAGTTGAAGCAGGTCGGTTCGGCGGACCGTTATCAGCTGACATTTCGCGTGGGCGACCGCGAGGCGATTTTCGAGCTGCGCGCCGGCTCGGTGCTGAACCCGTTCGCCGGCAGCATGTTGCGAGGCTTTCAGTGCCCGAACATGTAACCGACGGCCCGGCCTTCTCGTGGTGGCGGGATGCCACGATCGGGTTCTACGGCAAGATCCCGGCGCGAGGCGATTTCGTGTGTGTCGGTCTGCCGCGCGGATTTGTCGATCCGTGGCATGCCTGGATCGAGCGCATGCTGGCGGCGAGCCGCGACGAGCTCGGCGAGGAATGGCAGCCGGCTTGGCTCGAAGCGGCGGTCTGGCGCTTCGCGCTGCCAGCCGGACTGTGCGGGCCCGAACCCGTCGTGGGGCTATGGCTGCCGAGCGTTGATCACGTCGGACGATATTTCCCGCTGACCTTCGCCCTGGTCGCCCGCTTCGGCGATCCGGTCGAGCTGATCCGCGATGCCGGTTGGTTTTTCCGCATCGCCGAGGATGCCGGGCGCGCGGCTTTGGAAGGCGACCTCGCGCCGGAAGCGCTTGCTGCTCGCTTGCACGAGGCCCTAAGCGCCTCGCCGCTCGATCCGGGCATCGACCCGCGGCCGCTAGCGGCCGCAGACGGTGTTTGGTGGACGGAGGGCGCGCCGCGCGTCCCGCCGCACGTTTTCACGCGGCGGGATTTGCCGGACGGGGCGACCTTCACGGCGATGCTCGACGCGCGCGGCGCCGCATCGCAGCCGCTCGAACCGGTTGCCCGCGAATGACGATTGCGCCGATCGCCGCCAATCTATTGTCCGCGGGGCGGTTCCGCTCCTGGGCGGCGACCCATGTCGGCACGGTTCGCACGCGGAACGAGGACAGCTTTGTCAATCGTCCCGATCTCGGCGTGTGGGCGGTCGCCGATGGCGCCGGCGGTCATCAGGCCGGCGAGGTTGCTGCCGGAATGGTCACCGAAGCGCTGGGCGGCGTTCCGGACGGGCTCGGCGCCGCACAATTGCTGCATGAAGCGCGCGACAGGATTTTCCGGGCCCACAACATGTTGCGCGCCGAAGCGGCGCGTCGCGGCGCCGATGCGGTGCTCGCAACGACGGTTGTCGTGCTGCTGGCGCGCGGCGATCATTATGCCTGCCTGTGGGCTGGCGATTCACGGGCCTACCTGCTGCGGCGGGGACGGCTGACACAGGTCACCCACGATCACAGCCTGGTGCAGGAGTTGGTCGATGCCGGCACGATCAGCGCCGAGGACGCCGTGCACCACCCGCGCGCCAATATCATAACCCGGGCAATCGGCGCCGCCGGCGAGCCGCTCGACCTCGACAAGATCAGCGACCGCCTACTACCCGGCGACCGGTTTCTGCTGTGCAGCGACGGGCTCTCGAAGACAGTCCCGCAGGGCGACCTCGCCGATCTGCTGGCGAGGACGGAGACACCCGCCGAACGCCTCGTCTCGGCCGCGCTGGAACGGCACGTCGACGACAACGTCACCGCCGTCGCGGTCGAAGTGATGCCGAACGCCGCGTGATTGCGCTCAGCTTACGCTCGCGCCGCTTCTCCCAATTACTGTTCGATCCAGACATCGGAGAGGTCTTGTCCGATGTATTGGCTCGGCGAGATGTTCCAGCCCTTGAATTTCGCCGAGGAGACGACGATGCGGTTCCACCACAGCAGTGGCACCGTAGCGGCCTCGGTCACCGCCTGCCGCTCGAAATCGCGCACGATCTTCATACGTTCGCGCAG
>VAZR01000091.1 GCA_005888515.1 Alphaproteobacteria bacterium
GCCATTTTCCGTGCCCCGAGGCGCCGGATCGTGCGGTCGCCTGCGCTGCGGCCGATCTCGGCCGGGTCGCGCAGATCGGCGGCATAGATGCTGTTGGCGAAATCGTAGTCGCGCTCCATCTGCTGGCCGACGCCGCCGATCACCGCGACGCTGACCGCATGGTGCGAGCCGCTATACCCCCCGGCAAACCCGTTGGAAGCGGCGAGAGCGATGCGCGAGCGGCCCCAGCCGGCCTCGGCGCCCTCGGAATTGGTGATCCCTTTAACCGCCAGCGCCGCTTCCTCGGCCGCCCGCGCCCGCTCGATCAGGGTCTCGGCGCTCGGCTCGACCGGATCGAGCATGTCGAGTGCCGGCCAATCGCGGGCGAGCTCCTCGGGATCGGCCAGGCCGCAGAACGGATCCTCCGGCACGGCGTGCGCCATCGCCAGCGTGCGCTCGACGAGTTCCTTCAGCATCTTCGGCGAACGATCGCTCGACGACACGATCGCCTGGCGCTTGCCGACCAGCACGCGCAGGCCGAGATCCTGGCTTTCCGAGCGTTCGAGCTTCTCGACCTTGCCGAGCCGCCGCGCATGCGACAGCGACGTCCCCTCGAACAGAACCGCATCGGCCGCATCCGCGCCGGCCTTCAGCGCCCGACCCACGACATCCTGCAATAGGTCGATGTCGTTGGCTGTTTGCTTATTGAATTTCTGATCCGCCATTTTTCATCCCAAACAGGAATCCACAACGAGGCCGTGAGACAGCGAGGAGGAAAGGGGCTTTCTCTAGGTGTCATGGCGAGCGAAGCGAAGCAATCCCCCGCCGTTGTGCTTCAATCCGATGGGGATTGCTTCGTCGCTATGCTCCTCGCAATGACGAAATAGGTTCAATTCGAAGAACACAGGCTGGTCTCACTGCCTCGCTGTTTCATTGCGAACGACGTCATTTCCAGATCGGCTTGCCGCTGCCGGGCAGCCCGTAGCTCGGCCATTTGCGCGTGACTTCGGCGATCACCTCATCCGTCATGCGGATCGGCCGGCCCCAGGCGCGGTGCGTCTCCGGCGGCAATTTGTTGGTCGCATCCAGGCCGATTTTGCCGCCGAGCCCGGATTCGGGCGAGGCGAAGTCGAGGTAATCGATCGGGGTATTCTCCATCAACGTGACGTCGCGTACCGGATCCATGCGGGTCGAAACCGCCCACATGACCTCCTTCCAGTCGCGCACCGCGATGTCGTCATCCACGATGATGACGAACTTCGTGTACATGAACTGCCGCAGAAACGACCAGATCCCCATCATCACCCGCTTGGCCTGGCCGGGATAGGTCTTGCGGATCGCGACGACCGCGATGCGGTAGGAGCAGCCCTCCGGCGGCAGCCAGAAATCGGCAATCTCGGGGAATTGCTGCTGCAACAGCGGGACGAATACCTCGTTCAGCGCTTCGCCGAGCACGGAGGGCTCGTCCGGCGGGCGGCCGGTGAAGGTCGAGAGATAGATCGGGTTTTGCCGCATCGTGATTGCGGAGATGCGGAAGGCCGGGAATTGCTCGACCGCGTTGTAATAGCCGGTGTGGTCGCCGTAGGGGCCTTCATCGCCGTATTCGTCGAGCGCGACGTGGCCCTCGAGGACGATCTCGGCCTCGGCCGGCACCTTCAGCGGCACGGTCTTGCAGTCGACGAGATCCAGCCGCTTGCCGCGCAGCAACCCCGCGAACTGGTACTCGGACAGGGTGTCGGGGACCGGGGTCACGGCTGCGATGATCGTGCCGGGATCGGCGCCGATGACGACCGCGGCCGGCAGTGGCTCGCGCTTGGCGGCACGCCAACGCTGGTGATGCTGCGCACCGCCGCGGTGCCGCAGCCAGCGCATCAGCGTCGTGTCGCGACCGGTGACCTGCATGCGGTAGATGCCGAGATTGAACCCATCCTCGCGCGCATCGCTTGGCCCCTTTGTCACGACCAGCGGCCAGGTGATCAGCGGCGCCGGCTCATCCGGCCAGCAGGTCTGGATCGGCAATAGCGACAGGTCGATCTCGGCACCGCGCAGCACGATCTCCTGGCAGGCGCCGGCCGAGACCGTGCGCGGCCGCATCGCCATGACCGTCTTCAGCAGCGGCAGCATCTCCAATGCCTCGCGCCAGCCGCCCGGCGGCTCCGGCTGTTTCAGGAAGGCGAGGGTCTCGCCGATTTCGCGCAATTGCTGCGGCTCGCGGTCCATGCCCCAGGCGACGCGCTCGACCGTGCCGAACAGATTGACCAGCACCGGCATCGGTATCGCGCCGGGGGTGTCGCGCACGATATTCTCGAACAAGACCGCCGGGCCGCCTTCGGCCAGCAGCCGGGTTTGGATCTCGGTCATTTCGAGAAACGGCGAGACCGGCGCCGCAACGCGCCTCAGCCGTCCGGCGGTTTCGAGCCTCGTGATGAAGTCGCGCAGGCTGGCATAGGGCATTGCCGGCTATATGGGGGCAGGCCGCCGGGTTGGCATCAATCGCTGACCGCCGCAGCGACCCGCGCGGCCGGTTTCAACCGCAACAGCCACAACGATGCGAAGGCCGCCAAGTTTAGCCCGACGGTCAGCAGCACGGCGAAAACTCCGACCCGGTCGAGCAGCAGCCCGAACAAAAACGGCGCGGCGGCCACCGACAGACGGCCCGGCACGGATAGGAGACCGGTGCGCAAGCCGTAGCCGGCGGGGCCGAAAATCGCCAAGGGCAGCGTGCCGCGCGCGATCGTGATCATGCCGTTGCCGGCACCGTAGGCGACCGCAAAGGCTGCGATGCCCGCCGGTCCGAGCAGACCGAGCAAACCGGCGCCGATCGGATGCAACATGGCCGCGATCCGCGCCGACCATACCGGGTGGAGGGTGCGCATCAGCCCGAACTCACAGAGCCGCGCCGCGACCTGCGCCGGCCCCACCAAGGTACCCGCTATGATTGCCGCTGCCGCGGATGCGCCCGCCATCTCCAGGAAGCGTAACAGATGCGCCTGCAAGGCGCCGGTCACGAAGGCCGTCATGCAGAAATAGAAGGCCAGGATCGGCATCGCCCCGCGCGGCGGCTCAACCTCGCGCATGTCGCGTTTTGCGGCAACGCCGGGTGGTACTGCCGGCGCCGGCGGGATCAGGAACCAGTTGAGCGGCATAGCAACGAAGAGATTGACCGCCCCCCAAATCAGGCAGGCCTCACGCCAGCCGAACGCATGCTCAAACCACGCCGAGGCGGGCCAGCCGATCGTGCTGGCGAAACCGGCGAGCAACGTGATGCCGGTGATCGACGCGCGCGCCTCGCGCCCGTAAAGCCGGGTCAGCGCCGCGAAAGCCGCGTCATAGAGGCCCATGGTCATGCCAATTCCGAGCAGCGCCCAGGCAGCGATCAGCCCCGCGATACTCTGAGCCAAGGCGAGCATCGCCAAACCCGCGGCGATCACCAAATTCGAGACGGTGAGCACCCCCCGGCCGCCATGCCGGTCGATCAGCGTGCCGACATACGGTCCGAATGCCGCCTGCAGCAGCAATACCGCCGAGAAGATTGCGAAGAACACGCTGATGGGTACGCCGAGCCCGGCCGCAATCGGCCCCCCGAGCACCGCCGGCAGGTAGTAGCTCGAGGCCCAGGCGAGCGTTTGCGATGCGCCGAGCGCTGAGACCACAATGGTTTTGCGGCGCGTCAGGCGTCCCTCCCTAAATTCGGCAAGACGCGCCACACGAACCCGGTGAATTGCTCGGCGCCTTCCAACTCGCGGCTGGTCGGCACAGTGTAGCGCGCCAATTCGCATAGACCGGCGCCCGGCAGATAGGCGCGCCCCGGATCGCCGAGAAAGATCGTGCTGCCGCGACCGGCGAGCCGCCGGAGCCAGCGCATCGCGCGCTCCGCC
>VAZR01000092.1 GCA_005888515.1 Alphaproteobacteria bacterium
CTACAACAAGATGCTGCACGAGGCCGACCCGCCGAAGCAGCGGGTGGCGATGCGCGAATTCGAGAAGTACGTGCTCGACACGCAGGCGCACGAGATTGTGACGCCATGGTGGTACCGCATCATCCCGTACCGGTCGTACGTTAAGGGCTGGAAGATCAGCCCGAGCCATTACCTGAACCAGGATCTCTCGACGGTGTGGCTCGACAAATAGCAAGCTGCCAGGCCGCCGCGAGCAAGGGAGAAACCGAAGTGCTTTTGAGATCGATTTTCACCGCGGCGGCCCTGGCCGTCGCGCTCGGCGGCACGGCGATGACGGCGCTGGCCGACGAACCGAAACGCGGCGGCACATTGACGTTCATGGTGCCAGCCGACGCCCCGCCGAGCTTCGACGGCCACCGCGAAGCGACCTTCGCGATGGTGCATGTCACGGCGCCGTTCTACAGCGTCTTAATCCGAGTCAATCCGGAAAACCCGTCCTCGACGACCGATTTTGTCTGCGATCTCTGCACCGAATTGCCGAAGCCGATCGACGACGGCAAGACCTACACTTTCAAGCTGCGCGACGGCGTCAAATTCCATGACGGTTCGCCACTGACCTCTGCCGATGTCGTTGCCAGCTGGAGCCGCATCATCAGCCCGCCGGAAGGAGTGACCAGCGCCCGGCAGGCCTATTACACGATGGTCGACAAACTCGAAGCGCCCGATCCGAAAACGGTCGTCTTCAGGTTGAAATACGCGACGACCGCCTTTCTGCCGGCGCTCGCCGATCCGTTCACTTACATCTACAAAAAGGACATTCTCGACAAGGACCAGCACTGGTACGAGAAGAACATCCTCGGATCCGGCCCCTTCAAATTCGTCAGCTACGAGACCGGCCAGTCGGTCACCGGCGAACGCAACAAGGACTACTACCATAAGGGCCTGCCGTATCTCGACGGCTTCACGGCGATCTACGCGTCGAAGCAGGCGACCCGCGTCGATGCGATCCGCGGTGACCGTGCAGCGCTCGAATTTCGCGGCATGCCGCCGGCGGCGCGCGACCAGCTGGTCAAGGATCTCGGTAACCAAATCGCGGTCCAGGAGAGCGATTGGAATTGCGGCAATCTGATCACCCCCAATTCGAAGAAGAAGCCGTTCGACGATGTCCGCGTGCGCCGCGCCTTGGCGCTGGCGGTCGACCAGACCCACGGCGCGCCGGCCTTGTCCAAGATCGCCACGGTGCGCACCCCGGGCGGGATGGTGTTCCCGGGCTCGCCATTGGCCGCGACCAAGGAGGAGTTGGAAAAGATCGTCGGCCATTGGCCGGATATCGAGAAGTCTCGGGCCGAGGCGCGGCGCCTGTTGAAGGAGGCCGGCGCCGAGGGGCTGAGCTTCGAGATACTGAACCGCGATGTCGACCAGCCCTACAAATACGTCGGCACCTTTGTCGTCGACGAGTGGAGCAAGATCGGCCTCAAGGTAACCCAGAAGGTGGTGCCGACCGGTCCCTGGTTCGACAATATGCGCAGCGGCAATTTCGACGTGACGATGGAGGCCAACTGCCAGAGTGTCGTCAACCCGCCGCTCGATGTCGGCAAGTACCTGCCGCACAGCGTCTACACCGAAAATTACGGCGGCTATGAGGACCAGAAGGAAATCGAGATCTACAATCGGATGCTGCGCGAGCCGGATTCGCAGAAGCAACGGGCACTGATGCGCGAGTTCGAGACCTATGTGCTCGACACCCAGGCGTACGAGATCCCGATGATGTTCTGGTACCGGATCGTGCCCCACCGCTCTTACGTGAAGGGCTGGAAGATCAGCCCAAGCCATTTCCTGAATCAGGATCTGGCGACGATCTGGCTCGACAAATAACCGGCGTCCCCTGAGCGGAGCCGCGCCGACGGCCCGGAACGTCCACGAACCCTATACCCAGGGCCACTCGACAGCTCACCCTCGGTCGGGTGTAATCAACAAAAAAGTCAATGAAACGGGAGGGACGCCATGGAGTCGCGGCTAAGGCTCGCGGCGGCGATCGTTGCGCCGCTCATTCTCGCCGTGTCGGCCTTCGCCGAGGAGACACCGAAGCGCGGCGGCACGCTGACCTACATGATCCCGGCCGATGCGCCGCCGAGCTTCGACGGCCATCGCGAGGGAACCTTTGCCACCGTCCATGCGGTGGCGCCGTTCTACAGCGTGCTGGTCCGGGTCAATCCGCAAAACCCGGCTTCGACAACCGATTTCGTTTGCGATATCTGCACCGAGATCCCGGAGCCGGCGGATGGCGGCCGGACCTATCCGTTCACGATCCGCGACGATGTCAAATTCGACGACGGCTCGCGGCTCACCGCCGAGGACGTGGCGGCGAGCTGGAACACGATCGTCGCCCCGGCGGAGGGGATCATCAGTCCGCGGCGCGGCTACTATTCGATGATCGACAAGGTCGAGGCGATCGACCCGAAGACCGTCGTCTTCCGGCTTAAATACGCGACCGCGGCGTTCATCCCCGCCATCGCCGACCCCTACGCCTTCATCTATCAGAAGAAGGTCCTGGATCAGGACCCGCACTGGCACGAGAAGAACATCAGGGGATCCGGCCCCTTCCGCTTTAAGGAGTATCAGGTCGGGCAGTCGATCTCGGGCGTGCGCAACCCCGATTACTACCACAAGGGATTACCCTACCTCGACGGCTTCACCGGCATCTTTGCCGACAAGCAGGCAACCCGGGTCAGCGCAATCCGCGGCGACCGGGCGGCGATCGAGTTCCGCGGCTTCCCGCCCTCGACGCGCGACGAGCTTGTGGCAGCCCTCGGCCCCGAGATCACCGTGCAGGAGAGCGATTGGAATTGCGGCAATCCGATCACCCCGAACCACAAGAGAAAGCCGTTCGACGATGTCCGGGTGCGCCGCGCGCTGACGCTGGCGATCGACCGCTGGAATGGCGCGCCGTCAATGTCGAAGATTTCCGTCATGAAGACGGTCGGCGGTGTTGCCTTCCCCGGCTCGCCGCTGGCCGCGACGAAGGAGGAATTGCAGCAACTCGCCGGGTTCTGGCCGGACATCGAGAAGTCGCGCGCCGAGGCCAGGCGGCTGCTCAAGGAAGCCGGCCAGGAGAATTTGAGCTTCGAGCTGCTCAACCGCAATGTCGACCAGCCCTACAAGTTCAACGGGCTGTGGGTCATCGACGAATGGAGCAAGATCGGCGTCAAGGTCTCCCAGCGCGTGCTGCAGACCGGACCGTTCACCGAGGCCGTGCGCAGCGGCGAATTCGAGGCGTTTGTCGACGGCGACTGCCAGAACATCGTCAACCCGCTGCTCGACGGCACCAAATACCTGCCGGGCTCGGTCTCGAGCAACAATTACGGTAATTACGAAGACCCGGAAGCCGTCGCGATCTACGAGCGCATGGTGCGCGAGACAGATTTTGCAAAGCAGCGCGCGCTGATGCGCCAGTTCGAGAAACGCGTGCTCGACACCGAGGCGCATGAACTATTTTTGTTGTGGCGCTACCGGATCGTCCCTCATCGCAGCTATGTCAAAGGCTGGAAGATCGGCCCCAGCCATTACGTCAATCAGGACCTCGCGACGATCTGGCTCGACAAGTAATGCAGCCGAACAACAAGAACACTGAACCGGAGGGAGGCATGGCATTCGGTTTTCGGGGGGCCGCCGCCGCGCTGATCGCCGGGCTTGCCCTCGCCGCTCCCGCAGCGGCCGAGGAGACGCCGAAGCGCGGCGGGACGCTGACCTACATGATCCCGGCCGATGCGCCGCCGAGCTTTGACGCGCACCGCGAGAGCACCTTCGCGACCGTGCATGCCGGAGCGCCGTTCTACAGCCTGTTGATCCGGATCAACCCGGAGAACCCGGCA
>VAZR01000111.1 GCA_005888515.1 Alphaproteobacteria bacterium
ATCTCGGCCGGCTGACCGAGGAGCAGCGCAACGCGGTGTTCGCGGAGTTCGGGCGGGATCCGGACATGCAGCTCTACGACCGCGGCATCCGCCGCCGTCTTGCGCCGATGTTCGATGGCGATCAGCGGCGGCTCGAACTCGCCTACAGCCTGATGTTCACCTTGCCCGGAACGCCGGTGATCCGTTACGGCGACGAGCTCGGCATGGGCGACAATCTGAAGCTCCCGGAGCGCGACTGCGCACGCACGCCGATGCAATGGTCGAACGAACCGCAGGGCGGCTTCACCAAGAGCGACAAGCCGCATATCCCGGTCATCAGCGGCGGCCCCTACGGGTATCAGCACATCAACGCGGCGATCCAGCGCCGCCATCCCGAATCGTTATTGAACTGGACCGAGCGCATCGTTCGCATGCGCAAGGAAGTCCCGGAAGTCGGCTGGGGCGATTTCACGGTTATTCCAACCCGCGATCCGTCGGTGCTGGTGATGCGCTACGACTGGCGCAACAACTGGGTATTGTTTGTGCACAATCTCGACGCCAGGCCGCGCGAAGTGAATTTCTCGGTCGGGCTCGACGGCGACAATGCCGAAAATGGCAAGCTGTTGATCAACTTGCTGGCCGAGGACCACAGCCGTGCCGCTGACGACGGCAAGCACCGGCTGGTCATCGAGGCCTACGGCTATCGCTGGTACCGGGTCGGCGGGCTCGACTACCTGCTGCGCCGCACCGAAACCGATCAGCCGCTTCATTCCAAGACAGGTTGAGCTCAGCGGCGAATAGCGCCTCGCACAAGCGTCACTCGACGTTCTTCTGCGGCGGTACGGTGCGCAGATAGGCGATCATTGCGTCCAGATCGGCCGCCCTAAGCCCTTTGTACCAAGGGTAGGGCATCGCGGGCGAGAGACGTGTCCCGTCCGGGCGGATGCCGGCGGTGGTCGCGCGCTTGATCTCGGCATCGCTCCACTTCCCGACGCCATCTTCGGGGTCGGGTGTGACGTTGCGGCTCATGACCAGCACCCCGGGCTGGCCGTAAGGATGCAATTGCCGCCCGCCGCTAAAGGCCCGCTTGCGGTCGAGCTGTTGCCCGCCTTCCCGCAACGGCGTGTGGCAGCCGATGCAATGCGCGACCGGCCCCGCCAGATAGGCGCCATAGGCGATGCGGTCGTCGTGGCGCGGCTCCTCCACATGCGTGACGGTCGGACCGTGACTGGTGGGCAGCGTCATCGTGTACTGCGATTTCGGCACGGCGTGGCGGATCGGCTTGACCGTACGAAGATAGGCGGCGATCGCCGTCACATCGCGGTCCGACAAATCGTCATAGGCCGAAAACGGCATCGGCGGGCCGATGATCGTCCCGTCCGGCCGCACGCCGTTGCGTATCGCGTTGACGATCTGCGCCTGGGTCCAGCGGCCGATCCCCGTCTCGCGATCGGGCGTGATGTTCGGGGCGACGACATGCCCGGTGCCCGGCTCGGTGAACTCCGCCCCGCCGGCCAGTTCCATCCCGGCAATCGGATTGCTGTTGCCATCCCGTGGGGTATGACAGCGACCGCAGGCGGCAACCGATTTGGTCAGATAGCCGCCGCGTTCCAGCAGCGTCTCGGCCGAGGCGGGTGTTTGCGCTGCCAGCAGCGTGGCCGCAGCAAAGATCGCGACGACCGCAGGTAACGTCGTTCCAAGCAAGGCAGGGAAGCTCCTACGTATAAGCCGAACCGACGCAACCTCGAACGATGTTCAGCCTCGTTCGGAAAACTCAAGAGAAACTGAAAAGTATAGCTTGAATTCCGCGTCCGAAAGTCGCTGGTTGGGTAGAGAACAACCCGCCGGAGCGGTGCCGCTCGGGGCACCGCACCAAGAGGAGTGTTCGTGCTACTCGGCTACTTCGCGGCGTCCTGCAGCACCGGCTGCTGCGCCGCCTGCAATACCGCGGCGGCTTCCTTGGCAACCCGTGTGCCTTCGAAGAAGCGCGGGTTCTGGGTGCCCCAGAGCCGCACCGAATTGGTAAAGACGAAGTCGCGGAAATTGTCGTCCGTCAGAACCCCGTCCTCGACCAGCTCATAGGCTTCCGGCAGCGGCTCGCGCATATCGATGACATCGAAATGCCCGATATCGGAACTGTAGATCGCGTTCAGCTGCGCGCCGAACGGGTTGAGCTTGAGGAACGCGGTTGCGTTCATCCGGTCATCCGCCTCGCAGCCGAAATAGTACGGCGTGGCATAGAGGTCGATCCAATCCTGCTTGCGCGTGATCTTGCAGGCGCCGAAATCGTCGAGATCGTCGATGCCGCCGGTCATGTGCAGCTCGGGGTCGGGCCAGCCATCGCGCTCCTTGAGCGCCGCGGCGTGCTGCTCGTAGCCGTACTTCTCGACTAGCTCCGCCAACAGCTTACGGTCGAGCTTGTCGGGCCGCATGTTGTCGAGCGCCTTGATGTTGCGCCGTTCCCAATGCTCCATCAAATCGCCGAACAATTGCGCGCCCCAGCCGACACCGCCTTCGAGGAAGGCGAAGCGCAGTTCCGGGAAGCGCCGCGTCACGCCGCCGAGGAAGATGCCCTTGGCGGCGGCATGGCCGGCATCGGCGAAATGGCCGATATGGTTGTAGGTGAAGTTGGTCGGCGAATTGCGCAGCGCCTGGTTGCTGCCGGCGCTGTGGAAGGTCGGCGCGATGCCGACTTCGCGGCATTTCTCCCACACCGGGTCGTAGTCGTAGATGCTGTCGATGCCGAACACCTCATACCAGACCGCGAGACGGTCGGTGTCGGGATGCCCCTTCGGGATCGAATCCGTTTGGCGCGGCATCGCGCTACCGAACATGCCAACCTTGGAGCCGAGCTGCTTGGTGACGAATTCGAGCTCCTCGATCGCCTCCTCCGGGTGGTGCATCGGGATGATCGTCGCCGGGGTCATCCGGTCGCCGAGATCCTTGAAATAGCCGGCCGAGACGATGTTGTAGGCGCGGATCACGGCGCGCCGCGTCTCGTCGTCCTTGATGCGCGGCAGGCGCAGACCCGCGGTCGGATAGATGATCGCGAAATCGGAGCCGATCTCGTCGAGCCGCTCGTATAGCAGATGCGGCATCATCGCCGTGGCGCGGTCATAGGTGTTGCCGGTTTGCCGGGTCCAGAAGCCCGGCATCGAGACGCGCCGGCGGCGCCGTTCCTCGACGCTGAGCAGAAGTGAATCGCGCGTCACCGCCATCGCGGCGAGGAAGCCGTCGGCCGCCTTGTCGCCCCCCACCTTGCGCATCTGCTCGCTGAACACCGGATCGTACTCGACCCAGTGGCCATCGCCGTCGATGATCGGATGATTGAGCTTGGCACGGATCTGTGCCGGGGTGAGGTGGGCGTGACCGCTCATGGTTCCTCCGCGGTAGGGATGCTGCTGGTTGCGTCGCAATCGCAAACTGAACGGCGTTCAGCTTGCACACCTCGAAAGGCCGCGGCAATCCATTTCGAGGTACCCCAGCGATGCGTTTACAGCAGACCGCGCAGCGGTTCCGGGTAGCGGCCATCGAGGAAAAGCCCCGCCCGGCGGCAAATCGGGGCTATGCTTCCGCTGAGCTGACAGCCTAGGAGCGGGCCAATGTTCGAAGGCTTCACGACGACGGATATCGAGACAGCAGGCGCGCGCGTTCATCTGCGGCATGGCGGCGACGGCCCGCCGCTGCTGCTGTTGCACGGCAACCCGCTGACCCACGCGTCCTGGCACAAGATCGCGAACCGGCTCGCCGAGCATTTCCATGTCGTCGCCGCCGATCTGCGCGGCTATGGCGACAGCGTCGGTCCTGACGATGCCGGCCCGAACAACATCAACTACTCGTTCCGCGCGATGGCGCAGGATCAGGTCGAGATCATGGAACGCCTCGGCTATCGCGAGTTCTTCGTCGCCGGCCACGATCGCGGCGCCCGCACCGTCGCCCGGATGTGCCTCGACCACCCCGACCGGGTGAAGCGCGCCGCGCTGGTCGACATCCTGCCGAACCATCACATCTGGACCCACACCTCGCGGGAATGGGCGCTTCGCTCCTGGCATTGGGCGATGATGGCCCAGCCCTACGATTTTCCGGAACGCATGATGGCCGGGGTGCCGGCGCAATGGTTCATGGAGAAAAAGCTGTCGCGGCCCGGGATCGGGCTTAGCTTCTTCGATCCCGAGGCTTTCGCCGAATACGTCCGCTGCTTCAATTGGAAGACGATCAAGGGCTCCTGCGCCGATTACCGCGCCTGCCCGACCTGCGATTTCGAGATGGATAAGGCGGATTTCGAGGCCGGCAACAAGATCACCGTGCCGCTCCTGGTGATCTGGGGGGCACGGAGCCACACCGAGGGTGTGCATGGCGATGTGCTCGCGGTCTGGCAGCGGAATTATGCGACCGACGCTTGGGGCGGCGCGCTCCCCTGCGGCCATTACGTGCCGGAGGAAGCCCCGGACGAGACCTACCAGTATTTTATGCGGCACTTCGCGCCGGCTTGATCAGCCGGCGGCTTCGATCCCCCGTGCCAGGGCGCAGAATTCGGCGACCGACAGTTCCTCGGCGCGCGCGGTCGGCGCAATCCCGGCCGCGGCAAGCAACGGTTCGACCGGCACTCCGAGGTTCTTCAGGCTTGAGCGCAGCATCTTGCGGCGCTGCCCGAACGCCGCCGCCGTCACCCGTTCGAGCGCCGTTTTCGAGGCTGGGGCGAGCGGCCTCGTGCGCGGCACGAGCGACACGACGCTCGACGTCACCTTCGGCGGCGGCACAAAGGCGCGCGGCGGCAGGTCGAACAGGATCTTCGGCTCGGTCAGCCATTGCGTGATGACCGACAGCCTTCCATAGGAAGGGCTGCGCGGCCGCGCAACGAGACGCTCGGCGACCTCGCGCTGAAACATCAGGAAGAGGCCCTGGTAGTCGCCGATCCGGTCGAGCCAGCGCAGCAGCAGCGCGGTCGCGATGTTGTACGGCAAATTGGCGACGATCTTGCGCGGCGCGGCGGCCAACGCTGCCGGATCGAGTTTCAGCGCATCGCCCTCGACCAGTTCGAGCTTGCCGGGATAGGCCATGGCAAGCTCGCCGAGCGCGGCGAGGCAGCGCCGGTCGCGCTCGATCGCGACGACGTGGTCGGCGCCCTCTTCCAGCAAGGCACGGGTCAAGCCGCCGGGCCCGGGTCCGATCTCGATGACGCTCGTCCGATCGAGCGGCGCGGCGGCGCGCGCGATGCGCCGCGTCACATTGAGGTCGAGGATGAAATTCTGGCCGAGGCTCTTCTTCGCCGCGATCCCGTGCCGGGCAATGACCTCGCGCAGCGGCGGCAACTTAGGGGCGCTAGGTGCTGTCACTTATCG
>VAZR01000112.1 GCA_005888515.1 Alphaproteobacteria bacterium
CGGCTGATCCAGGCGCGCGGCGGTACCTCGTGGTTCGCCCGCGAGGCAGTGCCATGCTGCATCGGGCCGGTGGCTTACCGCGATCGCCATCCGCTCGACGCGGATTTGAAGAACCTCACCGCTGCGTGCGCCGCCGCGCACGCCGGCGAAGCCTTCATGAATGCCGCCTCGCCGGGCGTCCTGACCAAATTCGTGCCCGACACCTACTACAAGAACGAAGACGCCTATGTCGAAGCGCTGGCTGACGCGCTGCAGCAGGAATACGAGGCGATTGCGGGCGCCGGTTTCGTGTTGCAGATCGATGCGCCCGATCTCGGCTCGGCTCGGCACAACCAGTATCAGCAGCTGTCCGACGAGGAGTTCCTGCGCATCGCCGAGCGCAACATCGCCGCCGTCAACCATGCGACACGCACCATCCCGCCGGAAGCGATGCGCCTGCACATCTGCTGGGGTAATTACGAGGGCCCGCACACGCATGATATCCCGCTCGCCAAGGTGTTCGACACCTGCATGCGGGCGCGGCCGCAGGCATTGCTTTTCGAGGCGGCCAATCCGCGCCACGCGCATGAATGGGAGGACCTAAAGTCAGCCAAAATCCCCGACGACAAGGTGCTGATGCCCGGCTGCATCGATTCGACGACCAATTTTGTCGAGCACCCGCGGCTGATCGCGCAGCGCATCGGCTATTACGCCGACATCGTCGGGCGCGAGCGGGTCATTGCCGGCACCGATTGCGGCTTTGCGACCTTTGCGGCGCAGCAGAATCCTGTCGTGCCGTCAGTCGTCTGGGCCAAGCTCAAGGCGCTCGCCGAAGGCGCGGCGATCGCCACCGATCGGCTATGGGGCAGAGCCGCGTAGAATGGGCTGAGCGCAGCGAAGCCCATCAACAAAATTTACAATGAGACAGTGAGACAACAAGATTACGCGCTCGACTGAACCTCACCGCCTCGCTGTCTCATTGTGGATATTTACGGCTTCCGCGGGCCAATGCCACAGAGAGCATAGGCTACGCGTCCGCCTCCTGCCGCAGCCAGTCTCGGAACGCCTTGACCTTGGCGCGTTCGAGCGCACCCGGCGCGGTGACGATGTAGTAGGCGAACAGGTCGGGCAGCGCCAATGAGAACAGCCGCACGAGCCGCCCGGCCGCGATATCGGCGGCGGCGATCGTGCTGGTCGCGAGCACCACGCCATGCCCGGCGATCGCCGCGTCGAGCGCGAGATAGCTGGCGTTGTACGTGATTCCCGAGGTGCCGCTGAAGCCGCTGACGCCGGCTGCCTTCAGCCACATCGGCCAGCTCGGCGCCAAGGGATCGCGGTCGACCGCCTGGTCGTGGATCAGCGCATGCCGCCGCAGATCGTCCGGCGTGCGCAAGGACGGTCCGGTTTCAAGAAGGTGTGGGCTGCACGCCGGAAACACCTCGTTCTTCATCAGCGGCTCGACATGCAGCCCGGGATAACGGCCGCTGCCATAGCGGATCGCGATGTCGAAATCGCCGCCGGTCAGATCGACGACATTGTCGGTCGCGGAAAGCCGCACATCGATTTCCGGCCAGCGCTCCTGGAACCGGTGCAGCCGCACGACGAGCCACTTCGCGGCGAACGACGGGGAGGCGGTAACCGTCAAGGTTCCGGTATCATTATGCGCTCGCAGCCGCCGCACCGAGGCCTGGATCCCGGCAAACGCGTCCGATAGGCCTGGCAACAGCACTTTGGCCGAAGCCGTCAGCTCGACAGCACGGTTGAGCCGCCGAAACAGCTGGACCCCAAGATCCTCTTCAAGCGCGTGGATCTGATGGCTGATCGCGGCTGGCGTGACGCTGAGCTCCTCGGCCGCCTTGCTGAAGCTCTTCAGCCGAGCGGCCGCTTCGAACGCCCGCAAGGCGCTGAGCGGCGGCAGGTGGCCATTCATTTCGGATGAGCTTTCCTAAAGCGTCGCTGAAAACTTCTCGTTTGTAGAATGGTGCTGTGAAGCTCAATTTCAACGCAACAGGCTGGCCGGTCGATACCGATACAGGCCAAGCCGTTTTAGGAGAGTTCACATGACTGCCATGCATTTCCCGCAACGCCGCTCCTCGGCAGCTGCCGTATCTCGGCATCGCACGGCGCTCGACGATCTCGGCGATGCGGCGCACTCGTTTATTGCGACGCTGCGTCTTTGGCGTCGCCGGATGCGCGAACGCGATCAGCTCGGTCGCCTGGACGACCGCATGCTGAAGGATATCGGCATCACCCGCGCCGAGGCATTGCGGCTCAGCGACAAGCCGTTCTGGAAGGAGTAATGCGCGAGCCCACGAATTCGGTTAATTTCGAGCAAACCAGGAGGAGCACCGCGATGAGCACCCCCGATCGTCTGCCTTATGTCGAAGCCGAACTGAACTACATCGTGCCGATGCCGGAGCGGCCGCGCTATTACGCCTATGAGCCGGGTCCCGGCGATCCGCCGCCCAACATGGTGCATGAGCCGCACCGGATGCATATCCACGATATGCGGCCGATTTCGCACGAGATCGGGCTCGACACGCAGGGTTTCGCCCTCGTCGAGCAGCGCAGTGCGGTCCGCGATTTCTGGGACGATGACGAGGTGCGCCAGGTCTACTATCCCGAGGCCGAGCGCTTTATTGCCGACGTCCTCGGCGCCAGCCGCGTCTTCATCTTCGACCACGTCCAGCGCCGCCGCGTCGATGGTGTCGATCGCCGCCAAGCCGGCATGCCGCGCCAGCCCGCGACCCGCGTGCATGTCGATCACACGGCCCGCTCAGGCCCGCAGCGCGTGCGCGATCTGCTGGGTGAGGATGCCGAGGAATTGCTGCGCGGCCGGGTCCAGGTCGTCAATTTGTGGCGGCCGATCCTGCCGGAGCCATTGCGCGACTCGCCGCTCGCGGTGTGCGACGCGCGCAGCGTCGATTTCGCCGATCTGGTGCCGTCCGATCTGGTCTACCGCGACCGTGTCGGTGAGACCTATTCGGTCAAGCACAATCCGGCGCATCGCTGGTACTACGTGCCGGAGATGCGGCGCGACGAGGCGTTGCTGCTGAAATGCTGCGACACCAAGACCGACCGCGCACGGTTCATGCCGCATACCGGCTTCACCGACCCGACGACCCCGCCCGACGCGCCGCCGCGCGAGAGCATCGAGCTGCGCTCGCTGGTGTTCCACCCGGCGTAAAAAGAGCACCGTACAAGAAGAACCCCTCGCCCACCCGGGCGAGGGGCTTTTTGTTTTTGTTTGCCCCGCTAATGCCGCCCTCCCACACCGCCTCCGGGATCCTCCCCCGCTTGCGGGGGAGGGGGACCATGCGAAGCATGCCCCCGCCGGGCGGAGGAGGAGCCGCCGTCCCGCTCCCGGAATAATGGCTTTTGTACAAAGTCGACCGCGGGGCAGGCAAGACGATCGGACCCTAAACCGGCCAGCATCCGTTAGGCCGGGTATGACCCTATCGCGCCCGCTTCCGTTCGGGCCGCTCGACCGGCGGACCACGCACCTCTGCATCGACATGCAGAATCTGTTCGCCGAGCACACGCCCTGGCACACGCCGTGGATGAAGCGGGTATTGCCGGCGGTCGTCGAGATCGCGGAACGGCATCGCGAGCAGACGATCTTCACTCGCGTTATCCCGGCGCGTCATCGCGACGAATTGCCGGGCAGCTGGCGGCGCTACTATCGGCGCTGGTCCGAGCTGACGCTCGAGCGGATCGACAGCCGCCTGTTGGAGCTGGTGCCGCCATTGGCCCGCCTCGTGCCGCCCGCCGCCGTGATCGACAAACGCGTTTACTCGCCGTTCACCGAACCGTCTCTGCTCAGGCTGTTGCGCGACCGCGGCGTCGAGAGTCTGGTCATTACCGGGGCCGAGACCGATGTCTGCGTCCTCGCGGCAGTGCTCGACGCGGTCGATCTCGGCTACCGGGTCGTTCTGGCGGCGGATGCGCTGTGCAGCTCATCGGACGAAACCCACGATGCGCTGATGACGCTTTACCGCGAACGCTTCTCGGAGCAGATCGAGACAGCGGAAACCGCTTCTATCCTCGCCGCTTGGACATTGTGAGCGCTGTTACATCGCCCGCGCCATGCGGGTGGCGCGCCGTTTTGCGTATGCCGCCGCGCTCGGCCCCGGGAGAGGCGGCACATCCGGAAGCCGCTCGTTCTTGCGCGGCAATTCCCAATCCCACTCGTCGCCGCCCATCTGGTAGTACTGCTGGCTCTGCGACGGGTTGCGGTTGACCAGCGGTCGCGCATAAAGCGGATGCGTCAGGCTGCGGATCTCGTGCTCGATTGCGAACAGCGTCTCGTTGCTGTCGAGATCGACGATGTTTTCCCAACGGTACTGATAGGCGTTGCTCTCCTCGGTCAGCAGCTCGCGCTTCTTCAGCTCCTTGTAAGGACCGGAGAAGTCGCGGACATAGACCTGAATGTGATGGCCGTCATAGGCCGGGATCTTGCGCTCGGTTTCGCGGAACCGGAGCTCCTGCTGATGGCCGACGCTGATGCGAGCGGTGCGGCCCGAGCCGTTGCCCTCCAGCTTGGTCTGCGCGCCGAACAGCTTCTTGTAGAATTTCTCGATGCCCTTGGCGGTCCCGGCCGGCACATCGAATTCGAGATAGGGCATGCCGAGATTGATCGCGCCAAACCGCTCGACATCCGGGCTATGCATATTGAACCGGTTGCCCCACGGGCAGGTCACCGCGACGTAATCATTGTTCTCGGCAACTTTGAATTTGGTGCCGGCGAGCTGCTTCTTGACCCCGTCGAGCCGCTTCAACAACGCCTGGCGGTCGGGCGTTACCAGCCCGATCGCGCCGCGCAACACCCAGGGGTCGCCGGTCGGCAGGTGAAACTGGCTCTTGCGGTTGACGTGTTCGAGCATGACGATGTTGCCGAGATCCTCGGCGGTGCGGTCATAATGCTGTGCCACAAGTTCCTCCCTTGATCAGTGTCATTGCGAGGAGCAAAGCGACGGCGAGTGACAATTAGCGGGATATTGCTTCGCTTCGTTCGCAATGACAGTCAGTTGAAACTCACCATTTGTTCCTAAGCTCGCGGAGCTTCAGAAACACGGTTTTCTGATCGGGGTTGTCGGGCAGATCCGGAAAGGCCTCGCGCAGGCGGCGGATCACGCTCGGACTGGTCAGCCGGAAAAAGGTGTTGATCTCCTTTTCCAGGCTCAGCGTCGTGACCAGCGCCTTTGTCGTATCCTGCCGTTCCATCTTCGGCAGCATCGCCCGCGCGCTTGCATTGTCCGGTTCGCGATCGAGTGTGAACGCGAGATTGCGCGCGATGTAGTCATGCCCGGGATAGATCAGCGTCTCGTCCGGCAGCTTCGAAAGCTGCGCCGCGAAGGTGTTGTACAGCTCGTTCGGATGGCCGCCATTATGGCAGTTGCCGGCGCCGGCATTGAACAGCGTGTCGCCGCAGAACAGGGCGGCTCGGTCGCCATGCGCCAGGACGCAGATATGCGACATCGTATGACCCGGCGTGTCGAGGCATTCGAGCTCGACGGTCTTGCCGATCTTGATCACGTCGCCCGCCTTTAGGCCGCGGTCGATGCCCTCGATCTGGTCCTTGGCCCCGGCATGCGCCAGCAATTTGGCATGGGTCGCGGCGATGACCTGGTCGTTGCCGCCGGTATGGTCGCGATGATGGTGCGTGTTGAGCACCTGCGTGATGTTCCAGCCCTTCGCCTTGGCGGCGGCGAGGCATTTCTGGTGATCGAGCGGGTCGATCGCGAGTGCCTCGCCGGTTTCGGAACAGGCGATCAGGTAATTGAAGTTGCGCCCGGAATTGGCGGTCCAGATCTGTTCGACAATCATCGCTCGCTCCCGGCGTGTTAAGCCGATCCAGTATAGGGCCAGGGCGGGCGCCCCGCCATCCCGGGCGCGACGGTCAGGTCTGCTTGAAAAGCCGCGTCGCGTTGCCCCAGAAGAGCTTTTCTCGTGTCTCGGGCTTGAGGCTCGCCCAGGCCAGAACGTTGTCGACCGAGTCGGGGAACTGGCACTCCGAATGCGGATAGTCCGAGGCGTACATCAACACGCCGTCGCCGAGAAAATCGGTGACGGTGCTGAACATGTCCTCGCCTTCCGATCGCTCGATGCTGCAGAAAAACCGGCCGCTCGACAGGTATTCGCTCGGCTTCATCCTGAGCTGGGCGGTCGAGCCGACATAGGCGTACTGCTCGTCCATGCGGCGGCCCCAGAACGGCAGCCAGCCGAACCCGCATTCGAGGACGCCCACGCGCAAGCCGGGATAACGGTCGAGGATGCCGCCGCCGATGAACGAGGCGACAAAGCGCATCGCCCCCCACGGATGCGACACCAGCCGGCCGATGAAGATGTTGTCCCAGACGTCGCGGTACCCCGGGTAGTAGGGCGGGTTCCAGGTCGAGCTGTGGTGCACGATCGGGAGATCGTGATCGGCCGCGGCGCGCCAGATCGGTTCGAGATCGGGGTGATCGGCAGGGATGTGCTGGCCGAGCGACGGCTGGACCGCCACCGCCCAATCCGAATTGCCCCATTCGCGGATTTCCCTAACCGCCGCCTCGACATCGCGCGCCGGAGCCCTGATCAAACCCTTCAGCCGGTTCGGGAACTGGCCGCAGAAATCCGCCATGTGCCGGTGGTAGGCGCGGCTCAGGCCTACTTCGAGCGATGAATCGTCCAGTCCGACCAGGCTGACCCAGGAGCTCGGGATCAGGAAATGAACGTCGGTCCCCTCATCGTCCATATCGGCGACCCGGTTGACGGCGTTGTCGTCCTGCACCCCGGGACGTGGCAATTTGCTGCCGCGCCAGTTCGACTCGCGGCCGCTGTGGTCCTCGCGCGGCGCCGCCTCGCCGAGAATGCGCCGGTAGTATTTCGTTGCGACGCGATAATTGTGGCCGCCGCCGGAATGCTCGGCCGATTGCCGGATCGGCACGCGGTATGACCCCAGTTCCGCAAGCCGCGGCCGGAAATCCGGATCCACATACCGCTCCAGAACCTCGGCGGCGGGCAGAACATGCGTGTCGGAATCATAGACCCGGAACCCGTTCTTCATGCGCGGCCCTCCTCCCGTTCGATATTCCCCTTGATCGGGTTTGTCCGTCAGCGGCAGTGCGGCGCCCGTTAGGCCGGGATTAGCATGGCGAACATTCGGCGAGCAAGGCAGGGCGATTCGGCCCCTCGATCACTATCAATCCGTAGCAACGTTAACCCAATTAAGCCCCAGGGATTGTGGCCGATGCTGCGAAAACTTGTCGCCGGACGCCCGATCCGCTATCAAATCGTCATATTCGCGCGTTAATGCGGGCAATAGGGGCGACAGGAACGGAAGGTCTTGCGGTGACGGCCTTGCTCGATAGCTGCCCGGCCTTGGTGCTGAACGCGGATTTCCGGCCGCTCAGCTATTTCCCGTTGTCGCTGTGGTCTTGGCAGGACGCGGTCAAGGCGGTGTTTCTCGACCGTGTCAACATCATCGACCATTACGATGCGGTGGTGCGCAGCCCCTCCTTCGAGATGCGCCTGCCGAGCGTCATCGCGCTGAAGGAATACGTGCACGCGGCGCGGCACCCCGCGTTCACGCGGTTCAACGTGTTCCTGCGCGACCGCTTCACCTGCCAGTATTGCAGCCGGCCGCATTCGTCGCACGATCTGACCTTCGACCACGTGGTCCCGCGCTCGCGCGGCGGGCGGACCCTGTGGACCAACGTCGTGACCGCCTGCGCCAGCTGCAACCTCTTAAAGGGCAACCGACTGCCGCAGCAGACGGGAATGTACCCGCGCCACCGGCCCGTCCAGCCGACCACCTACATGCTGCAGGAGAACGGGCGTGCCTTCCCGCCCAACTACCTGCACGAGAGCTGGCGCGACTATCTCTACTGGGATACCGAGCTGGATCCGAGCTAGCTGGTCATTCCGGGGCGCCGCGTAGCGGCAAGCCCGGAATCCATGAACACGGGCCTCTGGAATATGGATTCCGGGCTCCGCCTTTCGGCGGCCCCGGAATGACGAATGGGAACGTGCCGCCACGGCCTAATGGGTGACGAGGCCGCACTCGACCGTGTCTGCTATGGCTCACGCTCGCCGGCGCTCTACCGTTCGAGGGTCGTCGACATCGAGCTCGATGATATCGCTCGGAGAGGGCGTCAAGGTCATCAGCGTCACCCCGTCCGATGAGTGAAAGCGGTGCCAGGCACCTTGCGGATTAACGGCGATCGCGCCGGCACGAAGCGCATAAGATTGGGGCCCGTCCTCGCCGACGATTTCCAGCGTCGCAGCGCCGTCGAGGATGTGAATCAGCTCCTCGCTTGGCAGATGGCGTTCCCAATGACCTTTCCCGGCAAATTTGGTGACGAACAAACCGCCGTCGCGATAAGC